>NZ_PKGG01000339.1:0-3621 GCF_046480465.1 Arthrospira sp. PCC 8006 | reverse complement strand
TCATCAGAGTCGGGAAGTTCATCACTGGTGGGTAGGTTTTTATAAAGGTCGATGGAAACCATAGGTCTAAACCAGTAGAAGACAGTTTATCCCCCATTATAGCAGTTATATCGCTAGAATCTATAATTCCTCTAGCTGCTGACGTACCACCTCTACAGATAACCCCAATGCTACAGAAATTTGCTGTACTGTTAATCCGATATTGTCTAATTGAGCAATAGCTGCTAAACGTGCTTGACGTTCTTTTTGTGCTTCCAATTGAGCCTGTGTGCTTCCAATTGAGCCTGCTGTGCTTCCAATTGAGCCTGCTGTGCTTCCAATTGAGCCTGCTGTACTTCCAATTGAGCCTGCTGTGCTAACTCTTCGGCGCTCAAATAACGTCTCCCGTATTGGTCAAACCAAGACAGGATTTCTCGGTCAATACCACCTACTGTAGCTTGAGTTCTACCGATTCCTAAACCGATTTCTGGTAGCCAGTAGGGTTCCCCGGTTTGTAATTGGTACTTACCATCTATTTGTCGATAAATCTCGAAGGGTTGATGGCGATCGCGTTGGTAATATTCTGGGTTATAAATAACGTAATACAATACCCCCAACTTTTCATAAATCGCCATTTTGGACTCATACTCATTTCCCGGAGTCCAGGAAACCACTTCTAACACTAACTGGGGAACCATTCCCCCCTCTTCCCAGACCACATAACTTTTCCGAGATTTATTACCCGGTCGGCGGCGGTTCACTCCCACCGTCAGAAAACCATCAGGAATTACCGGGACTCTGGGGTTTTCCCCGCTGGTGTGATAAATTCCCATATCTACACCGAAATACCAATCATTGCGGTCTTTCCAGATAATTGCTAGAAGAAATAATAGGTAATTGGGGAGAAAATTTTGGTCTTCGTTATCCACAGGAGTATCATCAGAGTCGGGAAGTTCATCACTGGTGGGTAGGTTTTTATAAAGGTCAGTAGAAACCATAGGTCTAAACCAGTAGAAGACAGTTTATCCCCCATTATAGCAGTTATATCGCTAGAATCTATAATTCCTCTAGCTGCTGACGTACCACCTCTACAGATAACCCCAATGCTACAGAAATTTGCTGTACTGTTAATCCGATATTGTCTAATTGAGCAATAGCTGCTAAACGTGCTTGACGTTCTTTTTGTGCTTCTAATTGAGCCTGCTGTGCTTCCAATTGAGCCTGCTGTGCTTCCAATTGAGCCTGCTGTGCTTCCAATTGAGCCTGCTGTGCTAACTCTTCGGAACTCAAATAACGTCTCCCGTATTGGTCAAACCAAGACAGGATTTCTCGGTCAATACCACCTACTGTAGCTTGAGTTCTACCGATTCCTAAACCGATTTCTGGTAGCCAGTAGGGTTCCCCGGTTTGTAATTGGTACTTACCATCTATTTGTCGATAAATCTCGAAGGGTTGATGGCGATCGCGTTGGTAATATTCTGGGTTATAAATAACGTAATACAATACCCCCAACTTTTCATAAATCGCCATTTTGGACTCATACTCATTTCCCGGAGTCCAGGAAACCACTTCTAACACTAACTGGGGAACCATTCCCCCCTCTTCCCAGACCACATAACTTTTCCGAGATTTATTACCCGGTCGGCGGCGGTTCACTCCCACCGTCAGAAAACCATCAGGAATTACCGGGACTCTGGGGTTTTCCCCGCTGGTGTGATAAATTCCCATATCTACACCGAAATACCAATCATTGCGGTCTTTCCAGATAATTGCTAGAAGAAATAATAGGTAATTGGGGAGAAAATTTTGGTCTTCGTTATCCACAGGAGTATCATCAGAGTCGGGAAGTTCATCACTGGTGGGTAGGTTTTTATAAAGGTCGATGGAAACCATAGGTCTAAACCAGTAGAAGACAGTTTATCCCCCATTATAGCAGTTATATCGCTAGAATCTATAATTCCTCTAGCTGCTGACGTACCACCTCTACAGATAACCCCAATGCTACAGAAATTTGCTGTACTGTTAATCCGATATTGTCTAATTGAGCAATAGCTGCTAAACGTGCTTGACGTTCTTTTTGTGCTTCCAATTGAGCCTGYTGTGCTTCCAATTGAGCCTGCTGTGCTTCCAATTGAGCCTGCTGTGCTTCCAATTGAGCCTGCTGTGCTTCCAATTGAGCCTGCTGTGCTAACTCTTCGGAACTCAAATAACGTCTCCCGTATTGGTCAAACCAAGACAGGATTTCTCGGTCAATACCACCTACTGTAGCTTGAGTTCTACCGATTCCTAAACCGATTTCTGGTAGCCAGTAGGGTTCYCCGGTTTGTAATTGGTACTTACCATCTATTTGTCGATAAATCTCGAAGGGTTGATGGCGATCGCGTTGGTAATATTCTGGGTTATAAATAACGTAATACAATACCCCCAACTTTTCATAAATCGCCATTTTGGACTCATACTCATTTCCCGGAGTCCAGGAAACCACTTCTAACACTAACTGGGGAACCATTCCCCCCTCTTCCCAGACCACATAACTTTTCCGAGATTTATTACCCGGTCGGCGGCGGTTCACTCCCACCGTCAGAAAACCATCAGGAATTACCGGGACTCTGGGGTTTTCCCCGCTGGTGTGATAAATTCCCATATCTACACCGAAATACCAATCATTGCGGTCTTTCCAGATAATTGCTAGAAGAAATAATAGGTAATTGGGGAGAAAATTTTGGTCTTCGTTATCCACAGGAGTATCATCAGAGTCGGGAAGTTCATCACTGGTGGGTAGGTTTTTATAAAGGTCRRTAGAAACCATAGGTCTRAACCAGTAGAAGACAGTTTMTCCCCCATTATAGCAGTTATMTCGCTAGAATCTATAATTCCTCTAGCTGCTGACGYACCTCATTAATAGATAACCCCAATGCTACAGAAATTTGCTGTACTGTTAATCCGATATTATCTAATTGAGCAATAGCTGCTAAACGTGCTTGACGTTCTTTTTGTGCTTCTAATTGAGCCTGCTGTGCTTCCAATTGAGCCTGCTGTGCTTCYAATTGAGCCTGCTGTACTTCCAATTGAGCCTGCTGTGCTAACTCTTCGGAACTCAAATAACGTCTCCCGTATTGGTCAAACCAAGACAGGATTTCTCGGTCAATACCACCTACTGTAGCTTGAGTTCTACCGATTCCTAAACCGATTTCTGGTAGCCAGTAGGGTTCCCCGCTTTGTAATTGGTACTTACCATCTATTTGTCGATAAATCTCGAAGGGTTGATGGCGATCGCGTTGGTAATATTCTGGGTTATAAATAACGTAATACAATACCCCCAACTTTTCATAAATCGCCATTTTGGACTCATACTCATTTCCCGGAGTCCAGGAAACCACTTCTAACACTAACTGGGGAACCATTCCCCCCTCTTCCCAGACCACATAACTTTTCCGAGATTTATTACCWGGTCGGCGGCGGTTCACTCCCACCGTCAGAAAACCATCRGGAATTACTGGGACTCTGGGGTTWTCCCCGCTGGTGTGATAAATTCCCATATCTACACCGAAATACCAATCATTGCGGTCTTTCCAGATAATTGCTAGAAGAAATAATAGGTAATTGGGGAGAAAATTTTGGTCTTCGTTATCCACAGGAGTA
>NZ_PKGG01000288.1:0-5369 GCF_046480465.1 Arthrospira sp. PCC 8006 | reverse complement strand
GGTTCCCTGCCTTGATTTGTATCGTGTGATACTAATCGCTGGGACATATAAACAGTTATGAGGATGGTCAGGAGTGCGCTCCTTTGTATTCAACCAAGGGGTTGAAGTCCCCACCAGGCGGTTATTTCAGGTATTTCAACCTTATTTCATGCCTGAACGTCTCGCAATTAGGGGTCGAGATAGACCTCACGGTCTACCCCTCCCATTCAAAACCGTGCTTGCGAGTTTCCCAGCACACGGCTCCTAGTTTGACTGCCTCCTTGTTAAGAGTACAGCATCATCTCTTCATCAAGAGCTGTTTTATCATCGTGACAGTGGCGATGTAATAATTGGAGATTATTGTATTCATCCTTTCCGCCTTGGCTTCTAGGTACAATGTGGTCTACTTCAATTAAATCTGATGGGGTAAAGTATTGTCCACACCAGGTACATCTACCTTTTTGTTTTTTGAGTAGTTTTGCTACCCTATTTGGTGTATCGATTGCTTGTCCTTTTCTGGTTGCCCAGTAGGTCCAATTTCCGTCGTATGGTGTTGCTTCAGGGCGTACTAGGGTATGTCTGACAATCGGTGTGTAATTATGTTTCCATAATTGATGACCGTCCTTGGTTTGGAATAGCCACTTTTCGTGTCTTTCTTTCCCATTGCTAAGTTTAACCATTCCATGACTGAAATAGTTACTTAGTTTTTCGTAACTTGCCCTTTCGCATCTTGATATTGTCCATGCCCGTAACATGCGCCAGATTATTGCATCTAGCTTATTGAAGGTCTCCACTGAGACTACCGCTGAATAATAATTTGACCATCCCCGAATAATCGGATTTAATCTGCTAATCAGGGCTGATTGAGGTGCTGTTCTATGTTGTTTGATTACACCTTTAATCACTTCTGTGTGGGCTTTAACTGCTTTGTTGCTGGGTTTTATGAGGGTTTTATGTCCGATTAATCGGCTTGCTGCCCCACCTGTCTTCCCAGATTTATACTTTCCTACAGTATATTGCCTGATATTAAATCCTAGAAAATCAAACCCCGGTTCCTCAATCTTTCCACTATACTCAATAGGCTTGAGTGTGTGACATATTCTGGTCTTTTCAGGTTTTATTTCTAGTCCTACAGGTTTTAGCCATTCAGAAATAGCAGTCTTGCACTGTTCAATAATTTCTAGTGATGGAGATATCACTACAAAATCATCGGCATATCTTATTAGGGTGGCTTTCACTTTAACCCCTTTTGTTTTGGGATACATTGTTTCAATTAACCTAGCCATTCCATCCAGTGCGATGTTAGCTAGGAGTGGACTTATTACCCCTCCTTGGGGTGTCCCTGCTTCTGTATCCTCAAATACACCGTTGTCTAATACACCCGCTTTGAGCCATTGTTTTAGGTCTCTTTTTAGGCAGCTTGGACAATGAATTTTGGACAGTAGGTAATCATGGTTTATTCGGTCAAAGCATTTTGCTATATCAGCGTCAAGAACATAGTATTGTCCTTGATTTGTGGCATTGTAAATTCTACCAATTGCGTCCTGGGCTGACCGTCCGGGTCGGAACCCGTAGCTAGTGCCTTCAAATCTCGATTCCCATTCAGGTTCGAGAGCCGACTTAACCAAGGCTTGCCTTGCTCTATCTTGGATTGTGGGAATTCCCAACGGGCGTTTTTCATCCCTACCGGGTTTTGGTATCCACACTCTTCTAAGTGCTTTTGCTTTGAGATTTCCTTTGATTCTCTCAGTCAGTTCAAACCTTTGTTTAGGGGAAATTGCGATAATTCCATCCACTCCGGCTGTTTTCTTTCCTTGATTGTCTTGGGTCACTCGCCGCACTGCTAAGAGCCGGGCGTAATATGATTTCACCAGTAGACGTTGCAACCTTCTTACCTTTGCATCTTGTCCCGATTTAGCTGCTTGGAATATACTCTTTTGGAGCTTGAAAACTTTCCGTTGAACCTTAGTCCATGGGATTGTCTTCCATGCGTTGTTCGTAGTCTTGATTGGTCTGGGTTTCCCAAATCCTTTCTTTAAACTCGCTATCGCCATTTGTACACCTACTAGACTCTATCCTTACAATCAAACCGTAACCTGTTAGCATATCCCTACCATTACAGTAGGGCGTTGGCTTCTGGTTACATCTCACATCCTCTAGGACTTGCGCTTACATTTGTCACTACTGATATCTCGACCAGATAATCAGAGTCCAGGAGGACTTAAAACGTTCCGTTTATATGGGCATTCCATCTTTAGATTTGTCCTTTCCACCGGGGTACTTTTAAAGGTCTGTATAGGTAGTACTAAGAGCCCCCTATTTTTCCCCTTGCTCTTTTGAGCGCAGCGTATCAACCTATTTCGCTACTTTATAATTACGGTGGTTCAAGCCGGACATTCGGTTTCCCTAATCATGGATGGTTGGCAGTGGTCTCGATTCTGGTGTTGGGTTGCACCTCGGAGCCTTCCGTTCCCCGCTTCAATCCTGGGGTTATGATTCCCAAAACTGGGGGTGGCTACCGCCGTTACTCTCTTCGCAATTATTAAGGAATCGTTAAGATTTCCGATTTTGCGTTTTGACCTTGAGTTCCCTGCCTTGTTTTGTATATTTCTATACCAAACTTTGGGACATATAAACAGTTGTGGGATGGTCAGGGTATGAGTTCCTTATATTTCACCAAGGGGTGAAAGTCCCACTAGGAAGTTATTTCAGGCATTTCAGCCTTATTTGATTCCTAAACGTCTCGCACCYCAGTTTTTATAATACAGTTGTCTGGCTTGTTTGGGGATGTCGGAAGCGGGGTAATGGAGTCCGAGAAATGGCTCTAATTCTGGTTGTTTGTCTTCGGCTACGACAATGCCACTGCCATCAGTTTCAAACCGATAAATCATGACGCGAGCGTATTCGGTGAATTGGCGAATTTCCTGGGCTAAAAATTGGGCGGATTACTCGAAACTATTTTTATTTTCAATACTCGGAAAGGATGATTGAATTTGTGCATAGATGCTATAAGCGCGGTGGGGTTGTGTGGGAATATGGGGTTCTAACTCTAAGATTAATACATTCTGATGTCGATGGACAATGGCGGTTAATTTTTGAGGGTTATTGTGATAATTTAATTCGATGTAAATGGGTTTGGAGTATTTGAGGTCATGAGAGGTCAGAGATAGGGAGATTTTTTGAAATGCTGTGGGGGTGAATACTTGGCTTAAAGTTTTGCCGACGACGGCCTCTACTTCCTGGCCTAAAAATAGTTAAGTATTACAACTGGCTTGTAAAATGATGAGTTCTGGTTCCTGGAGAACTAGCAAACAACCGTGAGATTGAATCTTACCGGGAATATGGATGGGTTCACGATCGCAATTACTGAGATCAACAGATGTTAAGGGAAAATTTTCGACTGTATCCACTATTTAATTAACTCCTAGTTGTTAATAATAAAAGTAACCAAGCATTAGCCCGGATGATTTGTGATCATAAAATTGTCCATAGACCCTAACATATTATGTACCGAACAACTTATATTGGCAATCAGTGATAAGTATTTCGGCGCAACCACATCAAGTTAAACTCTGAGATTTATAATTAGGTGTGACTTCAGCGCCCAATACTATGCTTGACCTAACTCAACTGGCTCGCCAAATGCAGGGGATGAGTAAACACTTGACCCGTGAAGCCCAAGCCGCCCGCGATCGCCTAAAAGCAGCACAAAACCTGCTGACAGAAGCCCAAAAGCATCAAGAAGAATTGATCGAAAGCCTGAATTACTGGGTAGATCGGATTCCTTTTCACCCCGCGATTCCCATAGAGCCATTAGATAGCTGTTTCACGATTCAAGCACCACCCGCCGCCCATACAGTTTTTGCCACAGACGGGTCCCAAATCGCCCCTAACGCCCACGAAATCGCCTATTGTTATCTAATCAATATCGGTAGGGTTGTCCTCCATTATGGTCAAAGTCGCCACCCGATCCTTGATAGTGTTCCCGAAATTTTTTATCGTCCCGAAGACCTTTATATTTCGCGTCAGTGGGGTATTCGGACAGAGGAATGGATGGGCTACCAACGCACCATTTCGGAAGCGATCGCCCTCGCGGAAACAGCTCGGGAGATTGCTACGATTGGTGGGGACAACCTTAACCCGGCTCTGGCTTTAGTGGATGGTTCCCTAGTTTACTGGTTTTTAGAAACATTACCAGTAGAAGCGCGCGATCGCATTATCGCACCGATTTTAGAAGCCTGGGATATGATTAAAGTGTCTGGTATTCCGATGATGGGTTATGTCAGCGCTTCTCGCAGTAGCGAAACTATTTCGTTTCTGAGATTGCAAGCGTGTCCCTATAATGAACCTGATTGTGTGCGAAATTGCCCAGATTTCGGTCAGGTGGACAAAAAAGGCAAGATTAAACAAGCCCCCTGTCAAATTTCTGAACCTCTGCGAGATACGGTGCTATGGTCTAATTATCTGAAACCGGGACAGCGCAGCCCCCTCTGGCGATCGCGATCGCGTATTTTAGATTATTATGATTTTGATTCCATCTACTTCTGTTATGTGAATGTGGGCACGGAAATCGCTAGAATTGAATGTCCGGCTTGGGTAGCTGAAAATACCGAACAATTTGAGTTAGCTTTATCAATTATGTTAGCCCAAGTTTATAAAGGCTATGGCTACCCGGTGGCTTTAGCGGAAGCCCACAATCAAGCGGTGGTGAGAGGAGGCGATCGCACTCGGTTTTTTGCTATGCTAGAAGACCAAATGATTCGCGCCGGACTCCCTAATGTGGGCATCTCCTACAAAGAAGCACGCAAACGCGGAAGTATTGCTTAACAAACCTGTGATTATGTCTGAACCATCTGATAGCAATTTACCCCCAGAACCTTCTCCGGCTTCCCAAAAAGCACCCTGGGAATATGTTACTGAGCCTTTCAAAAAATTGTGGAAAATCGGGAAAGTCAGTGATAGAATTGGAGACTGGTTTAATGTTAGTGACAGCGAAGTTGCTGAGATTTTGGAGCGCGTCCGGGCTGAACTTCCAACTACAGAAGCGCTGCTAATTGGGAAACCTCAAGCGGGTAAAAGTTCCATTGTTCGGGGATTAACAGGAGTTGCGGCGGAAATTGTCGGCCAGGGATTTAAGCCCCACACCCAAAACACTCAACGATATGCTTACCCTTCCGGGGATCTACCTTTACTGATTTTTACGGATACGGTGGGACTGGGGGATATTAATCAAGATACGGATGAGTTGGTGGCGGAGTTGGTGGAGAATTTACAGGAGGAAAGTCGCGGCGCACGGGTGCTAATTTTGACGGTTAAAATTAATGATTTCGCTACGGATACCCTGCGAACTATTGCGACTACTTTACGCAAAAAATACCCTGATTTACCCT
>NZ_PKGG01000138.1:0-14048 GCF_046480465.1 Arthrospira sp. PCC 8006 | reverse complement strand
AGCGACTAGGAGTCGTTAGTCAGTTGTGGGTTGATGTGGACCGACGGGAAATCGTGGCCCTGGGGTTGCGAGACAATTTTCTAGCTGTGGCTGGACTGCCTAAATATATCTATCTCAATAGAGTCTGTGAGATCGGCGACGTGATCTTGGTGGATAACGACCAGGTTCTTGAGGATGATGTTGATATAGAAGGTTACAGCGATTTGATCAACAGTGAGGTAATTACTGAAACAGGAGAACCCCTCGGACGAGTGCGGGGCTTCCGCTTCGATACCCGTGATGGTAAGCTCGAATCAATTATTATCGCCTCTCTGGGTTTCCCACAAATTCCAGATCAGGTCATTAGTACCTATGAACTTTCTATAGATGCGATCGTTAGTAGTGGCCCGAACCGCTTAATTGTCTTTGAAGGCTCAGAAGATCAACTTCAACAGTTGACGGTCGGTGTCCTTGAACGTCTCGGACTCGGTGAAGCACCCTGGAACCGGGAAGAAGAAGGAATGTATTATCCTCCCACGGTTAAACCTGCTAACCAATTGGGTACTGGTGTTCCTCAAGCACCACCACAACAACAATATCGCACCCCCGCCCCGGTTGAGGAAGCCTGGGAAGAAGAAGAAACCTGGCAAGAACCCATCGCCCCTCCCCCGGTTAGACAGCCTGAACCAATTTATGATGATTATGAAGATGATAATTGGGGGGATTCTGAACGGGATGATTATGATGATGCGGAATATGTGCCGATAGAACCTCCCCGCCAAGAACGTCTCTATGCTCGTGAATACCCGCCAGAATATGAGGATGATGTGGAGTCTGATGCTTGGGCTGATGATGAAACCCCTAAACCTTATAAAGCGCCTCGTGTCAATATTCCTGACAAAAAGAAAATGCCGGAATATGAGGAAGAACCCGGCGGCTACTAACTAACCTACCCCCACGCCAAATATTCCGGTGATGGCGTGGGCTTCAAGGTTTAAATATTTGGGGGTTGACAAATTTATAAAAATGTGGTAATAATCGCGCGACTTTATCAAAATGTGGTGATTTTGCAGCCTCAGAGTCCGATTTTTTAGGGAGACAGGGGCGATCGAAAAATGTTAAGCTGACAAATGTTTAGTATTTGACTGCATAGTTATTTATGGCTTCAATTCAATTTTCACGGGGAGTTGACGAAGAAGTAATCCCAGATGTGCGCCTGACTCGTTCCCGAGATGGTGGCCAAGGAACAGCTACATTTCGTTTTCAAAATCCCAAGGCTTTAGCTGATGATGCGACTGAGGAAATTACCGGGATGTATTTAATTGACGAGGAAGGGGAAATCACCACTCGTGAAGTTAAGGGAAAATTCATTAATGGTAAAGCTACTGATATTGAGGCGACTTACTTAATGAGAAGCCCTGAAGAGTGGGATAGGTTTATGCGATTTATGAGTCGCTATGCTGAAGAAAACGGTTTAGAATTCAATAAGTCCTAACATATCCGGTAGTTATGGAAACTCCCACCGTCATGACTACAGCTTGGCGGCGGGGTGTTCCGAGCCATCAAAAAAACTGTGAAGTGTCAAAACTAATTAGAGTATATCCTAAGCAGACCTCTACATATAAAGCCTGTTTATGTTGCATAATTCTTAGGTAGCTGATTATTAACGTAATTTTCCCGAAACTATGATCGAAATTCGCCGCCATTCTCCTAACCCTTCTGTTGATGTCCTTAACCTCAGTTACCAAATAGTGACACCAGAAGCTAAACCACGGCATATATTAGAAGAGATAGTCTGGCAAAAAGAAAAGGAAGTTAGCCAAAAACGCGATCGCCTATCATTACTAGAATTAAGAAAACAGGTCATGGACTTACCCCCCTGTCGAGATTTTCTGGGGGCGCTCAAAACAGCCACGACCCGTCCCGCAGTCATCGCCGAAGTGAAAAAAGCCTCCCCTAGTAAAGGCATAATTAGAGAAGATTTTGACTGTGTGGCGATCGCCAAAAGTTACTCACTGGGCGGCGCAACCTGTATCTCGGTTTTAACCGACGAAAAATTCTTTCAGGGTAGCTTTGAAAACCTGGCGAAAGTCCGCGCTGCCGTAGATCTGCCCCTACTTTGCAAGGATTTCATGATCTACCCCTATCAATTCTATCTAGCGCGACTACATGGGGCTGATGCAGTTTTGCTAATTGCAGCAATTTTGTCTGACCAGGATCTGCAATATTTTACTAAAATTGCTAAGATGCTCACCATGACTGCCCTGGTAGAAGTTCATACCCTCGAGGAACTCGATCGCGTTTTGGCAATTGATGGAGTTAACCTGATTGGCATCAATAACCGCAACCTCTCGGATTTTACCGTAGACCTCAATACCACAACTACCCTATTAGAAAAACGGCGATCGCAAATCAAATCCAGTAATATCCTGGTTGTCAGTGAGTCCGGTTTGCATCAAAGCACCGACCTAGATATTGTAGTCCAAGCTGGCGCGGAAGCCGTCTTAATCGGCGAGTCCCTGGTTAAACAACCAGATCCTCAAATCGCCCTGCAACAAATGTTAGCTAGAGCTTAAAAGCGAGTAGAATAATTAGTTCCCCATAACCTAGTACAAATACGGATAGATACCGCAATGGATGATAAGTTAATGTTGATGATTCCGGGACCTACCCCAGTACCCGAAAAAGCATTACTCGCCTTGGCTAAACACCCCATAGGACACCGCAGCGGTGATTTTAGTCAAATTATGGCCGAGGTACAAGAAAACCTCAAATGGCTACACCAAACCCAAAATGATGTCTTAATCCTCACCGCCAGCGGGACTGGCGCAATGGAAGCCGGAATTATTAATTTCCTCAAACGTGGCGATCGCGTTTTATGTGGTTGTAATGGTAAATTTGGCGATCGCTGGGCGGAAGTCGCTACAGCATACGGATTAAATGTAGAAATCATTTCCGCCGAATGGGGACAACCCCTAGACCCGGAAAAATTCCGCGAAGTCCTCGAAGCCGACACCGAAAAGCAAATTAAAGCAGTCATCCTCACCCACAGCGAAACCTCAACCGGGGTTCTCAATGACCTGGAAACCATCAACCGCCACGTCAAAAACCACGGGGAAGCCTTAATTATTGTTGATGCAGTCACCAGTTTAGGCGCTGTTAATCTTCCTATTGATGAATGGGGATTAGATGTGGTAGGTTCGGGTTCCCAAAAAGGTTATATGATTCCCCCAGGACTAGCTTTTGTCTCTGTCAGTCCCAAAGCATGGGAAGCCTACAAAACCGCCGACCTACCCCGCTATTACTTCGACCTGGGACCCTACCGGAAAACTGCCGCTAAAAATACTAACCCCTTTACCCCCCCGGTTAATCTGTTTTATGCTCTCCAGGTGAGTTTGCAAATGATGAAAGCCGAGGGGTTAGATAATATTTTTGGCCGTCATCATCGCTTAATGACCATGACACGGGATGCCATCAAAGGCCTAAATTTGCCCCTATTTGCCCCCGATCATGCTGCTAGTCCCGCTATAACTGCCGTTTGCCCTCCTGAGTCTATAGACGCAGAAAAGGTGCGCTCTATCATGCGAAAACAGTTTGATATCGTTTTGGCTGGAGGACAAGACCACCTCAAAGGTAAAATCTTCCGTATTGGGCATTTGGGTTTTGTTTGCGATCGCGATATTCTCTGTGCGATCGCCGCCTTAGAAACTACCCTCCAACAGTTGACAGTTAACAGTTAAAGCACCTTCCCAGCCGGAAACTGGGTTTCTAGGGCCATCTTGGTTAGACCATCAAAAACCTAGAAACCCCGTTTCTGCTTTGATCATCAATAAGCTGTTGCCAGCCAATCAAAGATTTTCTCAAGTTGTTCAAGGGTCACAAGTCCATATTGCCAAAGTGTCATCGATAGGGGACTTGGATCTGGATACTTATGTTTCTCTTCTGACCGCTTATGTACCCTCTGTGCTGCCTCAATAGAAGCCTGGGAAATTGATAATTCTTCTGTTAAAAAATCCAGAAATTGTGCATATTTTTTAGCTGTCAATTTTAGTTTCACCTCCTAGATAGTAGACACCACCCGATCTGTCTGTTGACTTCCCAAAGAAATCCAAATCTATGGCTGTTCTATAATGTTTATTAAGCAAGTAGCGCCAAACATACCCACCCCTTAGCACTAGGGGTAAAAGCCCACCAGTACCCTCAGCCGGGTTCACTGCTACGAACCTACATCGGTCTCTAATTAAATTCCGCAAGATTTGAAAATCACGGCGGACTTTTATTGGTGAACTAGCAGGATCTTGATATCTTCCGCTCCACAAACTAACCGAATTAAGCGGTTGATTCTGCTACGGGTTCCGTTGATTGATTCAGTCGGATATTTAAACCATATCCCTAACAGAAGTTAGACCCTATCAATCAATAGAATCATTCACCAATAAGCGTGCATATAATGAGTTGACCATCCTTAATTTGTGGATTGAAGCGCAACTCGAGCAGACCTCTGGTGACAACAGCTTATTGCTGCTACTTGAGGACAGCCAGGACTTCCGCTCGCTTCTCACACCTAACGTAGATCTGAACTATTGACGGAAAAGCCAACACAACAATCTACTAGGAACGGTATCATATCACATAAATCTGAATTTGGGTAAAAATTTTATCTCCGCTTCCAGATTTCTGTAAAATTTGATGCAATTGAGCCAAATTATCAGTTCTATACTCTGGACCTACCTTAACTATGCCCTCTCCCCAACCTCGGAAACGATTTGCTCAACATTGGCTACGCAGTCCTGCGACCCTTAACCATATCCTAGAAGCGGCTGATCTATCTCTGGACGATCGCATCTTGGAAATTGGACCAGGAACAGGTATATTAACAGAACGCTTACTTCCCAAAGCCAGCTCAGTAGTAGCCATCGAAATTGACCGCGATCTTTGTGTTCAACTAGCCAAAAAATTTGGCAAAATCGATAACTTCCTATTGCTACAAGGAGATATCCTCAGCTTCGACCTAAATGCACACCTGAGCGCATTTCCCCAATTCCAAAACCCCAATAAGGTAGTCGCCAATATTCCCTATAATATTACCGGACCAATCATCGAAGGCTTACTGGGAACTATTGCTAAACCCGCCCTTAAACCCTTTGATGCGATCGTGCTACTGCTACAGAAAGAAGTAGGCGATCGCCTTTGTGCTAAACCCAGCTCCAAAGCCTTTGGAGCCCTATCAGTCAGAGTCCAATATTTAGCCGAATGTGACTGGATCTGTCATGTCCCCGCCAAAGCCTTTTATCCGCCCCCTAAAGTCGATTCAGCCGTAGTCCGTCTGCGTCCTCGTCCCATAGCATCCCCCGCCCAAAACCCCCAACTTCTTGAGACCCTAATTAAATTAGGATTTTCTACCCGTCGGAAAATGTTACGCAATAACCTCAAAAGCCAGGTAGAACCCCAAATATTAAACCAACTCCTCGAAACATTAGACATCAACCCCCAAGTCCGCGCAGAAGACCTAAGCCTACAACAATGGGTTCAACTCAGTAATTTGCTATTAGCCCCCCAATAATCAATGATAAACTTGCTTTGTGTTACCTTACACTACTACTAATGCGTTCTGTCACCCTAATTGCTCCCGCCAAGATTAATTTGTATTTAGAAATTATCGGATCGCGCCCCGATGGTTTCCACGAACTCGCTATGGTCCTGCACACTATCAGTTTAAGCGATCGCATTACCATTAACCCTATTGGTATAGATGCCATTACCATTCGCTCCAACGACCCCAGCCTCCCCAACGACCATAGTAACCTCGCCTATCGCGCAGCAGCCTTGATGGTTAAACAATTCCCCGATATGATGGCGCGTTATGGCGGTATCGAAATCGAAATTAACAAACGAATACCCGTAGCCGCCGGACTAGCCGGCGGTTCAAGCAATGCGGCGGCGGTGTTGGTCGGTTTAGATTTAATCTGGGACCTCGGTTTAACCCAAGACGAACTACAAACCCTCGGCGCTGAAATTGGTTCTGATGTTCCCTTCTGTATCAGTGGCGGAACAGCCCTAGCTACCGGACGGGGAGAGGTACTATCACCCTTGCTGAATTTAGATAACTTATATGTGGTCCTCGCTAAGTTCCGTAATATCGCCATATCCACCCCTTGGGCTTATCAAACCTACCGCCAGCAGTTCAGCAGTTCATACATTTCTGAAGCCGATGATCTGAAAAGTCGTCAGCAGCGGGTACATTCAGGACCTATGGTAGCAGCCATTATGAAACGTGATGGGGCTAAAATTGGTCAGTTGTTGCACAATGATTTAGAGAAAGTCGCTTTACCTGAATATCCCCAAGTTGCAGACCTGCGAGATGCCTTTATCGCCCAAGGAGTTTTAGGCGCGATGATGTCTGGTTCCGGTCCCACCGTATTCGCTTTAGTCGAGAGTCAGGCGGAAGCTGACCGGGTTTCCGATGCTGTCCAAAATCAAATTGCTAATCAGAATTTATTATTGTGGACTACTAAATTTATCTCCACAGGTATTCATTTGGCTGCATCTTAAACTTGCCGATTTTTTTGAGAGTTCATCAATCAATTATGTCTAATATGCCTGAAAAATCATCAATTTCTACTTCTAATTCCGGTGATAATTCTCCCCGTGATTCATCCCCCGATTTATCATCAGTCAACCCCTTTCAGGTGCTGATGGGAGGATTATTAGCTGGAGGTTTTGCCATCGCCATGTATTCCCTAACAGCAGCGATCGCTCAAACTTTTGCCAACCAAAACATCTATTCCGATAATCAAACCGCCCTGCAACTTTCCATAGCCATCCGCACCTTAGTAATTGGGGGTGCTGCCTTAGTTACCGGAGTCTTTACCATTGCCTCTTTGGGTTTATTAGCCCTAACCGTCCAAGTCTTATTTGTCCGATTAACTCACAAAAATTCCGCCTCCCAAAAATAGCGAACAGTGGAGACAGGACAACCTTTGTCTCCACCTATTTCGCCTTAATTATACCTTACACAAACGCAGCCCGACCCGCGAACTTAGCAGCCTTTCCTAAGTCCCGTTCAATGCGTAGCAGTTGGTTAAATTTAGCCGTCCGTTCACCGCGACAACCCGAACCAGTTTTGATTTTACCTGTGGAAGTTGCCACCACCAAATCCGAGATAGTAGTATCTTCCGTTTCACCTGAACGGTGGGAAACAAAGCACTTGTAATTATGTTTTTTCGCCAACTCAATCGTATCTAAAGTTTCCGTTAAAGTACCAATTTGGTTAACCTTAATCAGAATTGAATTAGCAACTCCGGCTTGAATACCCTCCGCTAAAATAGCCGGGTTGGTACAGAATAAATCATCCCCCACCAGTTCAACCTTATCGCCAATGGAATTAGTTAGCACCTTCCAACCATCCCAGTCATTTTCTCCCATACCATCTTCTATGGAAATAATCGGGTATTGATTAGCCCAACTTTTCCACAATTCCGCCATTTCTTCAGGAGTCTTAGTAGATTGATCTGATTTGAAAAACAGATATTTACCATCTTTCCACAATTCCGAAGTGGCTGGGTCGAGACAGATGGAAATATCCTCCCCTGGCTTATATCCCGCCGCCGTAATCGCCTCTAAAATACACTCAACCGCCTCATCATTAGATTTTAAGTTAGGCGCAAATCCACCCTCATCGCCAATTCCCGTGCTTAATCCTTTCTTTTGCAACAGCGATTTAAGACTGTGGAAAGTTTCTACACCCATACGGATAGATTCCGCAAAATTGGGGGCATTATGGGGAGCAATCATAAACTCTTGAAAATCAACAGTATTGTCCGCGTGAACCCCACCGTTAATTACATTCATGCAAGGAACGGGCAATACACAAGCGTTGCTGCCTCCTAAATACCTATATAGAGGAATTCCTAAGTAATTAGCAGCCGCGCGCGCTACGGCTAAGGAAACCGCTAAAATTGCATTAGCCCCCATTTGGGATTTGTTGGGTGTGCCGTCCAGTTCAATCATGGTTAAATCAATTAACCGCTGTTGGGTGACATCCATACCCACTAAAGCCGGGGCTATACGATTATTGACATTTTCAACAGCTTTCAGAACCCCTTTGCCGCCATAGCGTTTCGGGTCTCCATCTCGCAATTCTGCCGCTTCTTTTTCTCCCGTTGAAGCCCCAGAGGGAACTAAGGCACTCCCACGGGTTCCGTCCTCTAAAATTACTTCCGCTTCTACGGTGGGGTTACCACGAGAATCAAGAATTTCGCCAGCAATAATTTCGTCAATGTACATGAATTTCTCCTTAATGGATTAAGATTGGTTAATGAGGTAGTTTAACCTCGTTGGTTAGTGGTTTGCCTTCCTCAAATTCACTAATATTCGCCATGGTGGTTTCGGCAATGGCAGTTAGGGCATTTTGGGTAAAAAATGCCTGATGACCTGTAATCACAACATTCTGGAAAGATTGGAGTAGTTGAAATGTATCATCTTGGATAATTTCATCAGACCAATCTTCAAAGAAAAATGCTTCCTCTTGTTCATACACATCAATTCCTAGGTAGCCAATTATCCCGGATTTTATCCCTTCAATGACAGAAACTGTATCAACCAGAGGCCCGCGACTGGTGTTGATTAACATGACCCCTCGCTTCATTTGAGCGATCGCATTTTGGTTAATAATGTGATGGGTTTCTGGTAATAAGGGACAGTGCAGAGAGATAATATCTGACTGTGAAAACAGTTCCGGCAAATCTACATAACGGGCATCTCCTAACTTGATAAAATCATCGTTAGGGTAGGCATCATAACCCAAAAGATGACAGCCAAAACCGTGCATAATTTGCGCGAAAATCATCCCGATTTTTCCCGTGCCAATCACGCCCACGGTACTACCATGTAAGTCAAAACCTAGTAAACCATTTAGGGTAAAGTTATCTTCCCGGACTCGGTTATAGGCTTTGTGCAGTTTCCTGTTTAATGTAAGGATTAAACCCACGGTATGTTCAGCTACTGCATAGGGTGAATAAGCCGGAACCCTAACTACAGAAATACCTAATTCTTCTGCTGTTTTGAGGTCAACATTATTAAATCCAGCACAGCGCAGGGCTATTAATTTAGTGCCATTGGCTGCTAAGGTTTTTAGGGTGGTGGCATCTACTTCATCATTCACAAAAACGCAAACAACCGGAAAACCAGCGGCTAAGGAGGCGGTTTTCGCCCTTAACCTGGTTTCAAAGTAAACTAACTCATGGGGACTTCCTCCTTGGGCATTCGCCGCATCAAAGAATTTAGTATCGTAGGGCTGGCTACCAAAAACAGCAACTCTCATGGTCAATTATCAACCTCTTCAACTTGTCCCTACTAGCTTACCAGGCGATCGCCTGAACTTGGTTGCTTGCTTGACCGTATTATATGGGATAGCTCAAGGCATTGAACTTAAAAAAAGATTAAGAAAATGTCTATTGATCATAAATTTTGTAGGCAAATCTTGATAGTATTAGTGATGATTTTGCAGTCCGATCTTATTTCGGACAGTAATTAATACTAAAGCCGCCAAGATACAGCCTATAGCATAATAAAGAAAGTCCCACCAATCAAAGGTAGTTCCTAATAGGAGTTTGCCGATAATATGCGATCGCATCATAGCTAAAATTGGCGGATTCCACAATTGCAGAAATTCCAAAATTGAGGTAACAAGAAATACCCCCACCCCTACGGATATCGGGGAAAGATGCGGCCAGATTAATACCACTAACCACACCCAAAACATCTCATAAAATATCGAGGATACGGAATCGTTAATCCACCCATCAAACGGCCCGCTATAAAATTTACTAAACCAGCCAATGGGAATCACAATCATTAAACACATCAAGATTATTAAGCGATAGCGTTTCATGATTATTTAACTTCTAAATTTTCGGTTTCCACAGTAAAAGCAGAGTTGCTGCCATCCTCAATAGATAAAGATTGAATCTGGGATGCAATTACCTCTATTTGTACCTCGCTAAGATTGACAGTAGCATCAAGTTCATCAATAATATCCTGAGCATTTTCGGTCATATATCTAATCTGTTCCAGGATTTCTTCTTTATAGGCTTCTAGGTTTTGGCAACAGGCTTTAACCTGTTGTGCTTGTCGGAAAAACCAGACCAAAATTGTGATTGATATGGTACTAGGAATTAACACAGCTATCAATATCCATGTATTCAAAAAAGGATTTAACCGTTTCCTGGTATGGTTAACTTCTTTCTGGATTAAAGAGCGTTGATTCGCCGAATAACGGTTAATAAAAGAGGGATTTTGCGCCCCGATTTTTGTCGGGTTTAGCTCCGGAATTGCTGACGGTATAGCTGCGGATGATACCCCCGAAAAACCCATCAATAATAGCCATCCTGCCACCATATAGAGATAGGTTTTATTCAAATTTATCATGGTATGTAACCCTCCCAATACATAAATTTAATTATTTAGTGTTCAGCAATTTTTGAAATTTTTGTTCCTGACAAATGCCCGCAAAATCAGGTTCTTGTTGAGCAAACTTTTGCACGGCATCTGGGTTAATCCGCAGGGCTCGTTGAAGGTTTTCGATCGCCAATTCTCGATTCCCCGTGAGGGCATAGCAACGAGCCTTATTGTACCAGATTTTATAAAAATTAGGACGAATTTTAGCAGCCTGATTATAAGAAGCGATCGCCTCATCATACTGTTCCAAATTCATCAAGGCTTGACCGCGATTATTCCAAGCATCTAAATAATCGGGTTTTAAAGCAATCGCCCGGTCATAGGAAAAAATCGCCGCTTGGTAATAATTAAGTTTCCCTAAAGCCACCCCACGATTACTCCAAGCATCAGGATAGTCTGTGCGAATTTGGATAGCTTTTTCATAGGATGCGATCGCCTCTTGATAGCGCTTGAGTTTGGTTAACACAACCCCTCGATTATTCCAAACCTCAGCCAAATTCGGCTCCAGTTTTAACGCCTGATTATAGGCGGCAACTGCCGATTCCAATTGATTTGACAAAAATAACTTTTCTGCCTGTTTAGCCAGCTCATGAGCCTCAGCTATGATGCGATCGCGACTAGGTGTTTCCGGTTCTTTTTCCTTAGCACTATTAACTAAATCCTCAGAACTGTCGGAAGGCTCAAGACTCTCGGAAGTCTCAGAACTCTCGGAAGTCTCAGAATTAGAATCATCAGATACCCCAGAGGAATTGTTAGCGATCGCCTTTTCGGGAGTCTCCAATACTTCCGCCACTAGGGAATCCTCAGTCTCCGACTCCGGGACTTGAATCATAGTTTGCACCTTGAGACTCTCAATAGCTTCATCAGCCTTAGTAGTATTTTGTTCCAATTGATAGAGAGTATTGCGAGCCTCATTAATACTCTCCTGAATTTGACCAATAGCATCAGCTTTGAGACTCTCAATTTCTTGCTGTACAATAAATACTTGATCCGTCAACTTAGCCAGCAAAAACCAGACTCCCACCCCCGCAATAGTTGGCAACAAAAATAAGAACACTAGCACTAAATTCAATAAAGCCAGAGTCCGACGAAAAGAACTATCTACCTCAGTTTGAACGCGATCGCGCAATTCCGAGTCCGACCCAGTGACCGCCTGAGCTACAATAGTCGAACCCGACCTAGACCCGTCTCCCCGTAGAGGTTCCACAAAAATTGTAGTGGTTCCCAAAGATAGTAAAATCGGAATTAGAGCTAAACTAGCTTGTTGTGGTGCGATAGGATGCTTGATAGTTCCCCCCGCGAGGGAGAAAATGGGGACTTGTCGAGAACTCCGCGTCATAAGCTACTAAGCCAATACTGGGTTAAAATGCTGAAATCTTATCATGTGTTGTGTCGAGGTTCAGGAGACTGTCCAAATGTCTGATTGGATCGAAATTGGTAAAATTGTAGCTGCTCAGGGTTTAGATGGCCAGATGCGGGTATATCCGAATTCCGACTTTCCCGAAAGATTTATCGAACCCGGAACCCGCTGGCTACAAAAACCCGGACAAAATGAACCATCACCCGTAGAACTTCTGGGGGGAAGGTTTATTCCCGGAAAAGGACTCTATGCTATTGAAATGGTAGGGGTCGAAACCCGGGAAGAAGCCGAAGCCTTGCGGGATAGTCGTCTATTCATTCAAGAGGGCGATCGCCCCTATTTAGAGGATAATGAGTTTTATGTATTAGACCTGATTGGGTTAGAAGTCTTTAATCAAGACACCCAAGACATAATCGGTACAGTAATTGATGTCATCCCCGCCGGAAATGACTTGTTAGAGGTACAGTTAAATTTTACCCCCACCTCAGAAGACCTCGCCGCCGATACTCAACGCCAAGCTAAACTACAGAACATTCCCAAAAACAAACGACGCAAGCGCCATTTCCAAACCAAAGCCAACCAGCCCAAAACCTTATTAATTCCCTTTGTTAAGGAGATCGTCCCCGTTGTAGATTTACAGAATCGCCGTTTGGAAATCACCCCTCCCCAAGGCTTAATCGAATCCCAAACATAGCCCCCCCTCCAATACTATCCGGGAATACCGGGGACAAAACAGGCCTGGTCTCCATGGCTATGGGCAATTTATTAATTATCAATTGTGCGTTTCCGACGCTTCCCTTTATTGTCAATATAGCGCTGTACTTCTTCGCGAGATGTAACCCAAGCATCAATAGTATTATCCCAGGTGAATTCTATGTAATGTCGCTTCCTAATAGTCTGTACCCGCTGAAACGAAACATTAAGAATGCGGGCTACATCAGCCTGTCGCAGACTATTACTGGGCTGTGATAAATTAGCCTTAACAGTTTTGATATCCTTGAGAGCATCCAAAGAACTTAATTTATGTTGCATCAAATTAATCGAGATTGCCGAAGGTTGAGAATGTCCATTTTCCCAGCGGTTAATAGTTTGTGGAGATACTCCGAGAAATTGCGCCAGTTCAGCTTGGGACAACTCCAAATCTTCCCGGAGTTGACGCAGCAGTTGCGGGATATCCTGTAAATTTGTTTCTGATAGCAACATGGGTTTAATCATCATAAGAGGTGTGGGATGGAGCAATTTTGCCGTAGTCAGGCTGACAGGGAACTAATGGGCAGCCCTTATATTTAGGTTAAGATAAATTCCCACAAACACCAACAGTAATTTCTCGGACATTTCTCGCATTTTTAACACCAATCACTGCTAAGATGTCCGTAAAAATACGGAGATTTTGATTGCCAAAAGCGATCGCATTCATGAAAACACCCCTCAGCGTCCCATCTGACAACGCCCCCAGGCCTGTGAAAATTACCATCAATCCCCAAAATGGCAATTAATTTGGGCATTTTCGAGCAATACTTCAACCTTGCTTTAAAATGAGTTCTGGACTTGCAGACTGACTATATTGAAAAAATTATGCCTGTTCTTCGCTATTTGATGGCTGTGGGAGTGAGTGGAACAATTGTGTTGTTCAATGTTGGGCAGGGAGAAGCAGTGCCTTCGCCTGTTGAGTCCCAGGATAGATCATCTGACCATCCCCTAACTCAAGAATCAACTCTCAAGCACAAACCAACCAAATTTGTAGCCTCACAACTTGAACCAACCCCCATTACTGACCATAAACCTAACGACACCAGCCTTGTAGCTGGTCAAATTGACACACCAACTCCAGAATTGTCTTTAAATCACACAATGGGAGAAGCCTTGAGTGGCGGTGGGTTCATGGAAACCCCCCCGAACCTGGTCAAACATCAGGCCAAATCTCCTAACCATGATGCGATCGCCTTAGAATCAGTAGACTTACCCGGAAAATATCAGGCCAAGTCTCCTAACCATGACGCGATCGCTCCCTCAACTGATGTAAACTTCTCCACAGAGGTATCTTCCGACAGCCCCTCACAAGAAGTGGCTATCAGTGACAATTCTCATACTCAATCGGCGATCGAAAATAATCCCACACCACCAGTACAACTGTCCCAAGTAGAGACACCAGAAATTCAAATCCCCGACTTGACACCCCCTACCGAGCCATACCCCCAAAGGTATCCAGATGGAACCTTAYGCACCGAACCACCTTCAATAGTTTTACCCA
>NZ_PKGG01000651.1:0-288 GCF_046480465.1 Arthrospira sp. PCC 8006 | reverse complement strand
TGGCCCGGTAGACCTTGGTCTTCCCCTCCTCCCCTGCTGTGAGCAGACCGGCTTCTGTAAGGCGGTTGAGTTCCACGCGGACTGAGTTGGTCGATTCATCAAATTCCTTGGCCAGCGAACGCAGGTAACCTGTATTGTGGTGGCTGAAGAACTTCAGTAGGAGTTTGATGCGGGTTTTGGAAGTAACGAGGGAGTCGAGCAATTTTTTAGTGAAAAGTGGATAGTGGATAGTGGATAGTGAATAGTGGATAGTGTATAGTGTATAGTGATTAGTGATTAGTGATTAGT
>NZ_PKGG01000368.1:0-3081 GCF_046480465.1 Arthrospira sp. PCC 8006 | reverse complement strand
AACCCGCCCCTACAATTATCAATTAATAATTATCAATTATCAATTTGGTGATGGAAATACGATCGCCACAGGGCGACTATCGGGTTGATTTTCCCGATAATCGCCGTTAGAATAAGAGTTGAGAGAAAACGGGCTAGGAGGGATTCGAACCCCCGACACCGTGGTCCGTAGCCACGTGCTCTAGTCCACTGAGCTACAAGCCCCCGTTGGCGTTAAACTTAGACTTGTTTCACCGCCATTTAAGATAATAACACACTTTCCGAAAATGACAAGCAATTCTTCAGAAAATTCTCCCCAATCCTTAACCCACCTTGATTCTAGGGGAGAAGCGCAGATGGTGGATGTGTCAGAGAAGGCCAAAACTCGACGGGTGGCGATCGCCAGTGGATGGGTGAAAATGCTTCCGGAAACCCTAAAAGCGATCGAATTGGGAAACGCACCCAAAGGAGATGTTTTGGGAACCGCCAAAATTGCCGGAATTATGGCCGCCAAACAAACGGCCCAATTAATCCCCCTGTGTCATCCACTCCCCCTAGCTAAAATAGATGTTAAATTCACCGCCGACCCCCAACTCCCAGGTTATCAAATCCGCGCTGAAGCCATAACCATCGCCGAAACCGGGGTAGAAATGGAAGCCCTAACCGCCGTTTCCATCGCCGCCTTAACCCTCTATGACATGGCCAAAGCCCTAGATAAATCCATGGAAATTGGCTCAATTCATCTGTTGAGTAAAACGGGGGGAAAATCAGGATATTATCAGCAGCCATTGTCCCAGCCACTGCCGAAATAGCGATCGCCTTGCTATCCTAGAAGCGATACCTACTCCCAAACCTATGACAGAACAACCAACTCGCATTTGCATTCTCGGCGGTGGCTTCGGTGGGCTATATACCGCCCTACGTTTGACCCAGTTACCGTGGCTACCCACACAAACCCCGGAAATTACTATAGTTGACTCCAGAGACCGCTTTGTGTTTGCGCCCCTACTGTATGAACTGGTGACCGGAGAACTCCAAGCCTGGGAAATTGCCCCACCCTTTCAACAACTCCTGCAAGACACACCAATTCGGTTTATTCAGGGAACTGTTGCCGATATTGATATTACCGCCCAACAGGTGCAATTACAAGATGGTCAATTTCTCGATTACGATCGCCTAGTCTTAGCCATGGGAGGAGAAACCCCTATTGATATCGTACCAGGGGCTCAACAATACGCCATACCTTTTCGCCGGGTGGAGGATGCTTATCGTTTACAACAACGTCTGCGCCTCCTGGAAGCCTCGGACGCGGAAAAAATTAGAGTAGCCATCATTGGCGGCGGTTATAGTGGTGTAGAATTAGCCTGTAAATTAGCGGAAAGACTCGGAAAACGCGGGCGTTTGCGCCTCGTGGACAGAGGAGAAGAAATCCTCAAATCTGCCCCCGACTTTAACCGGGAAGCTGCTCAAAAAGCTCTATCAGAACGACAGGTTTGGCTGGATTTAGAAACTACGGTTAAATCCCTAGATGCCGAAAGTATTACCCTCGAATATCGCGACCAGGTAGATACTTTACCCGTTGATATTGTTATGTGGACTGTGGGAACCCAGACCCCCGATATAGTGCGATCGCTTCCCCTGAAACAAAACAGCGAACATCAAATCATCATCAATCCCAAATTACAAGTCATTGAACACCCCGAAATATTCGCCCTGGGAGACCTCGCCGACTCCCATGATGCGGAAGGCAAAAAAGTTCCCAAAACCGCCCAAGCTGCCTTTCAACAAGCGGATTATGCGGGCTGGAATCTGTGGGCATCTTTAACCGGAAGACCCCTGCTATCTTTCCATTATCAAGCCCTCGGAGAAATGATGACTTTAGGGAAAGATAACGCCACTCTCACCGGTTTAGGAATTAAACTCGATGGACAGTTAGCCCATGTCGCCCGCCGCCTCATTTATCTGTATCGTTTACCGACCTGGGAACATCAAATGCGCGTAGCCTTTAACTGGATAAGTCGCCCTTTTCAAGAGTTAATGATCAATAATAAATAGATGCCGATGATAAATCATAGCCCTCTCTCGCCTAAATTAATCTTACTAGATGCAGTGGGAACCCTCTTTGGTGTCCGAGAAACTGTGGGTGATGTTTACGGCAAAATTGCCCAAAAATGGGGAGTTAACGTCTGTGCCAAAACCCTTAATCAGGCATTTTATCAGAGTTTTAGCGCCGCTACACCTATGGCTTTTCCCGGCGCAGATATGGCGGAAATTCCCCAATTAGAACTAGCCTGGTGGCGCGATATTGCCGCCGAAAGTTTTAAGGCTGTGGGAGTTTTTCAGGAGTTTTCGGACTTCCCCAAGTTTTTTGATCACCTTTACCAAGAGTTTGCTACGGCTGAACCTTGGGTGGTTTATCCTGATGTAATTCCCACCTTGACAAAGTGGCGAAATTGTGGTATCGAATTGGGAGTTTTATCTAACTTTGATTCCCGGTTATATCCAGTGTTAGAAGTTTTGGGTTTAGGGGGATTTTTCTCGACGGTGACGATTTCTACAGAAGTTGGCGCGGCAAAACCTGACCCCAAAATTTTTGCGGTAGCACTAGAAAAATACGATTTTCAGCCAGGAGAAGTTTTGCATATTGGGGACAGTTTTACAGCGGACTATCAGGGGGCCAAATCAGCGGGAATAGCGGGGGTATTAGTAGAGCGAGATACTCCCTCAACTCCAGATAAAACCTCCTATTCTACCTTAGCAGAAATTGAGGTGACTAGCTAGATGATATGACCCCCTCCCGCAGGCTTAAACCAGGCGCTAAAACACGATCGCTAAATGACACCCACCTGATCGCAATAGCGGTCAAGTTGGGTAAGATGATTATATATGGGTTGATGTAAGCTGGTTTAGGGAGGTATTGAGAAAATGGGAACTGTCGAAAATTCCGATTCTCTGAGAAAACACTACGGAGAGGCGATCGCTCGCCGCATGGAGCGCCGCAAAAAACTACAGAAGGTGATGATGTTCATTTCGACGGCAGCTTGTCTGGGGATGATGTCTTCGGGTTTGGGTGTAATGTTTCGCAGTAATTCCCAGTCCTCAG
>NZ_PKGG01000284.1:0-5604 GCF_046480465.1 Arthrospira sp. PCC 8006 | reverse complement strand
TCGCCGTTACTCTCTACTCCCTGATTTCTCAGTTCGTTTATGACCTTGAGTTCCCTGCCTTGCTTAGTTACCTAAGCGTCGGGACATATAATCAGTTATGAGGATGCTCAGGAGAGGTCTCCTTATATCCAGATTCGGAGCTGGAATCCTCACCGGGTAGTTATTTCGGGCATTTCAGCCCTATTTCATACCCGAACGTCTCGCACCTGCGTCCAACACATAATAACTACTATGCTTAATACATAGATAGATTCGTGCTATTGCATCTTGGGCTGACCGTCCGGGACGGAACCCATAGCTTGTGCCTTCAAATCTCGATTCCCATTCAGGTTCGAGAGCCGATTTAACCAAGGCTTGCCTTGCTCTATCTTGGATTGTAGGAATGCCTATTCCAGCTTTTTTCATCCCTACCAGGTTTTGGTATCCATACTCTCCTAAGTGCTTTTACTTTGAGTTTTCCTTTAATGCTCTCAGCTAATTCAAACCTTTGTTTTGGAGATATTACTATCCTTCCATCGACACCGGCTGTCTTTTTGCCTTGACCCGCTTGGGGGGCGGGTTTATTAAGCTGACTGTTGGGAAGCATGGCTGACCGTGGAACCCGCCCCTACAGCCGCACTGCTAAGAGTCGGGCATAATATGATTTCACCAGTAKACGTTGCCACCTTCTAACCTTTGCATCTTGTCCCGATTTAGCTGCTTGAAATATCCTCTTTTGGAGTTGGAAAACTTTCCGTTGAACTTTCGCCCATGGGATAGCCTTCCATGGGTTTTTCGTAGTCTTGATTGGTTTGGTTTTGCCAAAACCTTTCTTTAAACTCGCCTGCGCCATATAAGCTCCTACTTGGCTCTATTCTTGGCAATCAAACCGTAACCTGTCAGCATATCCCTACCATTACAGTCGGGCGTTGGCTTCTGGTCACATCTCACATCCTCTAGGACTTGCGGTTACACTTATCCCTACTGACATCTCGACCAGATAATCAGAGTCCAGAAGGACTTAAAACGTTCCGTTTATATGAGCATTCCATCTTTAGATTTGTCCTATCCACCAGGGTACTTTTAAAAGTCTGTGTAGGTAGTGTGTAAAGGCTCCTACTTTTCCCCTTGCCCTTTTGAGCGCAGCGTATCAACCTATTTCGCTACTTAATATTTACGATGGTTCAAGCCAGACATTCGGTTTCCCTAATCATGGATGGTTGGCAGTGGTCGCCTCTGGTAGTAGGTTCTACTTCACGCCTTCCGTTCCCCGCTTCAATCGTGGGGTTGTGATTCCCAAAACTGGGGGTGGCTATCGCCGTTACTCTCTACGCAATTGTTAAGGAATCATTAAGATTGCCAATTTTGCGTTTTGACTTTGAGTTCCCCGCCTTGTTTTGTATATTTCTATACCAAACGTTGGGACATATAAACAGTTGTAGGGATGGTCAGAAGCGAGATTCTTATATTCAACCAAGGGGTTTAAATCCCCACCAGGCGGTTATTTAGGGCATTGCAGCCCTATTTCCTGTCTGAACGTATCGCACTTACACCTCTATCATTACATATTAGGCACTACCTGTAGGGTCCGTCAGACCTATAGCTTAGGTAACGCCACCAATAACTCCCATATTGTTGACACACCGCTAACCAAACTCCCGAAGCCAATCCTTGGGAGTGTCAAGGTAGGGGTCGAGAATGGAGTCGCCTCCATCCCCTCCCATTCAAAACCGTGCTTGAGATTTTCACCTCACACGGCTCCTGGTGTGGATGCCCACATTGTCAGTGGCACAGCGATACCAACCGCTGCTTTGTCCTTCTTTGTTCAGAGCTATATGCGCCACGTAGTCTTTATACTCGCTCTGGCCATTATACTCCTACCCATGGCAGAATTTACATCCATACCGTGGCACGTGGGCTTAGTTATGGTCGAGAGGGAAGTCGCCTTCCCCAACTCCACTTCCAAACCGTACTTGAGACTTTCACCTCATACGGCTCCTGATATGGATACCCCTTTGTCATTGGGAACAGGGTTACGACCCCCTGCTTTATGACCTCAACTTTTAGAGCTATATGCATGCGTTAGTCTTTAAACTCGTTTTCGCCATTAAACTCCTACTTATCGCGGTCTCTATATCCATACCGTGACTAGTGGGCATATCCTAACTATTACAGTTAGGCATTAGCTTTCAGTCACATCCTTTCCCCTAGGAGGCATACGCTTACACTTTTCACTACTGCTTGTGAGTAATATTGCTCACATTTTTTTTATTAGCAGAGCCTAAAAGGGGTTTAAACGTTCCGTTTATATGGGCATTCCATCTTTAGATTTGTCCTTTCCACCGGGGTACTTTTAAAAGTCTGTGTAGGTAGTATAAGGAGCCTCCTACTTTTCCCCTTACTCTTTTGAGCGCAGCGTATCAACCTATTTCGCTACTTTATAATTACGATGGTTCAAGCCGGACATTCGCTTTCCCTAATCATGGATGGTTGGCAGTGGTCTCGATTCTGGTATTAGGTTATACCTTGGAGCCTTCCGTTCCCCGCTTCAATCCCAGGATTGTGTATCCTGAAACTGGGGGTGGCTATCGCCGTTACTCTCTACTCCCTGATTTCTCAGTTTGTTTATGACCTTGAGTTCCCTGCCTTGTTTTGTATATTTCTATACCAAACGTTGGGACATATAAACAGTTATAGGGATGGTCAGAAGCGAGCTTCTTATATTCAACCAAGGGGTTGAAATCCCCACCGGGCGGTTATTTAGGGCATTGCAGCCCTATTTGATGCCTGAACGTCTCGCACTCCTAATCATTATAACTAGGCATTTGCTTCTGGCCACATCCTTTTCCCTCTAAGGTAGGGGTCGAGAGTGAAGTCACCTTCACCCCCTCCCATTCAAAACCGTGCTTGATAGTTTCCCATCACACGGCTCCTGATGTGGATACCCTTTTTGTCTGATGAACAGGGTTACTACCCCCTGCTTTCGTACTTCAATGTTCAGAGCTATAGCACAAGACAGAATAGTTAGGACGTATAATGGCAAGGATATCTACATAAGACCCAAAATGCCAGCCCCCTACAGTTACGACCTTAGACAAAAAGTTATTAATGCAATTGAACTAGACGGTATGCCCAAAACAGAAGCCAGTCAAGTTTTCCATGTCAGCCGGAACACCATCAATCTCTGGCTGCAAAGAAAAGAACACACCGGCGACTTCCTCCCTAAACCTAATCRCCGACCTGGCAATAACCACAAAATTACCGACTGGCATAAATTCAAGGCTTTTGCCCAAGAGCATGGCCACAAAACCTCCGCTCAAATGGCTCAACTTTGGGATGACGACATCTCTCCTCGCACCATATCCAGAGCCTTGAAGAAAATTGGCTTCACCAGAAAAAAAAACTTACGGCTACCAAGAACGTGATCAGCAACAGCGAGAGGAGTTTATTGCTCAGATTGAACATATGGAGCCGGAAGGGTTGGTTTACCTCGATGAAGCTGGCATGAATAGTCAAGACTCGGATTATCCTTATGGTTACTGCGAGGAAGGACAACGCTTCCATACCCTCAAATCAGGGAAGAGGCAGGGCAGGGTGAGCTATATGGCGGCATGGTGTTATCAACAACTCTTAGCTCCCGATCGCTTTGAGGGTTGTTGTAATCGGACAGTGTTTGAGTTGTGGTTGGAGTTTATCTTAATTCCAACATTGAAGCCAGGTCAGACTCTAGTATTGGACAATGCAACGTTTCATAAAGGGGGGCGGCAGGCTGAACTGGTGGAGGCAGCTCAATGCCGTTTACTCTATCTTCCGCCTTATTCGCCAGACCTCAACAAGATAGAGAAATATTGGTCGTGGYTGAAAGCCCGCATTCGCCATTGCACGTGAGCAGTTTGATTCTCTCGATGATGCCATGGATTCCGTTCTCCCAGCTGCGTCCTAACCACCTTGACTAAGGCTATAGTAGTATGGTGCGAAACGTTTAGGAGATCAAATAGGGCTGCAATGCCTGAAATAACATCCTAGTGGGACTCCAACCCCTTGGTTGGATATAAGGAAGGTGCAAAGTTCCTGACCATCCCATAACTATCTATGTGTCTCGACATCTGGCTTCGACAACCAGATAAGGCAGAGAGACTCAAGGTCAAGACTGAGCGTTAGAAAGAAGGAGTTAGTGCGAAACGTTTAGGAGTGAAATAGGGCTTAGATGCCTGAAACAACCCCCTAGTGGGACTTCCATCCCTTGGTGGAATAAAAGGGATTCACATCCCTGACCATCCCATAACTATCTATGTGTTCCCAAATCTGGTCTCGGAGTCGTGACCCGACAACCAGATGAGGCAAAGAGACTCAAGGCCAAGACTAAGCGAAAGAAAGAGGGGAAGTCGTGACCCCCTTGAGTATAACGTAAGGTTGAGAGTAACGGCGGTAGCCACCCCCAATTTTAGGATTCACACCCCTAAGATTGAAGCGGGGAACGGAAGGCGTAATAGAGGAACCTACCTCTCACTCGACCACTGCCAACCATCCATGATTAGGGAAACCGAATGTCCGGCATGAACCATCGCAATCATTCGGCAGCGAAATAGGTTGACACGCTGCGCTTAAAAAGACAAGGGGAAAAGTGGGGGTATTGGCTCACCACCCAAAAGCAACGAAAGTTGTACACAGACCTTTAAAGTACCCCGGTGGATAGGACAAATCTAAAGATGGAACGCCCGCATAGATGGAACGTTTAAACCCCTAATTGGCTCTCAAGTGGCAGGATGTACCTGTGGAGTAGTAAAAAGTGTAAGCGTATGCCTTTAAGGGGAAGGGATGTGACTGAAAGCCAATGCCTAACTATAATGGTTAGGATATGCCCACTAGTCACGGTGTGGATATAGAGACCGCGATAAGTAGGAGTTTAATGGCGAAAGCGAGTTTAAAGACTAACGCAAGCATATAGCTTTGAAAGTTGAAGTCATAAAACAGGGGGTTGTAGCCCTGTTCCTACTGACAATAGGGTATCTACATCAGGAGCCGTATGAGGTGAAAGTCTCAAGTACGGTTTGGAATTGGAGTTGGGGAAGGTGACTTCCCTTTCGAYCATAACWRAAYGCTCKWRYMTAACGTAAAGTTGAGAGTAACGGAAATAGACAACCCCAATTTTGGGATTCACACCCCAGGGTTGAAGCGGGGAACGGAAGGCGTAATAGAGAAACCTATCTCTCATTCGACCACTGCCAACCATCCATGATTAGGGAAACCGAATGTCCGGCTTGAACCATCGTCAGCATTAGGTAGCGAAATAGGTTGAAACGCTGCGCTAAAACGAGCAAGGGGAAAAGTAGGGTATTCATACCATCACCTAGAACACTATGTTATGGTCGAAAGGGAAGTCGCCTTCCCCAACTCCAATTCCAAACCGTGCTTGATACTTTCACATCACACGGCTCCTGATGTGGACACCCTATTGTCAATAGGAACAGGGTTACAACCCCCTGCTTTGTGACTTCAACTTTGGGAGCTATATACAACACGTAGTCTCATGGATTTCTCCATTACTCTCGCTTTCGTCATAACACTCCTACTTATCGCAGTCTCTATATCCACACCGTGACTAGTGGGCATATCCCAACCATT
>NZ_PKGG01000115.1:0-16443 GCF_046480465.1 Arthrospira sp. PCC 8006 | reverse complement strand
ACAATTTGAAACGCCAAGCCAATATTTTTAGCATAGCGAGACAGTCTTTCGAGGTCAGTTTCATTAGCACCCGCCAAAATCGCACCACAGACCACACAGGCTTCTAATAAAGCCCCCGTCTTGTGGGTGTGGATAAAAGTTAGAGTTTCCTCAGATACATTTGATAAACCCTCCGATGCTATATCTACCACCTGACCTCCCACTAATCCAGTCGCCCCCACCGCACGACCCAGGCGACCGATTACCTGTAGGACTCTTTCCGGGGGTACACCTTGAGTTTGGGTAGCCACGAACTCAAAAGCATAACTGAGCAATCCATCTCCCGCTAAAATAGCAATATCATCGCCATAGACCTTATGGTTAGTCAATTTCCCACGCCGATAATCATCATTATCCATTGCTGGTAGATCATCGTGAATTAAAGACATCGTATGAATCATCTCTAAGGCGCAGGCTGTCGGCATTGCCATTTCCACTGTACCCCCAAGCAGTTCACAGGTAGCCAAACATAAAGTAGGTCGCAGCCGTTTTCCCCCAGCCATAAGGGAATAGCGCATCGACTCATAAATTTTTTCGGGGTAGGTGACAGTAATAGCAGCATCTAGGGCTGCTTCCACTAATTCCTTTTTTTGGCTAAGATAAGTCGATAGGTCAAATGGTGTATCTGACCCGGATAAATCCATGTTTTCTGTGACTACCATACCGTCGGTGTTGATATCTGTCATAATTAGGGGCAAACCCCACAGCCCAACCAGCCAAAGTCTGATAGCGGTTTATAGGGACAAGTAGGGTAGTAATGGGTGAACATCAGTTTTTATTGTACGGGTCTTTTGACACCATGCGCGATCGCGAATCCCGTTAATCAGATCATCGAGTCGATCAGATGCGTTTCTGATAACTGTCCACCGTATTCTGTAATAGCATAGCCACAGTCATCGGACCGATACCACCCGGTACAGGGGTAATATATCCCGCTATGGGTTCAGCCGCCTGGAAGTCTACATCTCCTACTAACCGCGATTTTCCGTTAGCATCTTCTAAGCGGTTAATTCCCACATCGATAACTACTGCCCCCGGTTTGATATAATTGGCTTTGACCATCTCAGGACGACCTACCGCCGCTATCAGAATATCAGCTTCCGATGCGATCGCTTCTAGGTTTTCCGTCCGGGAATGGGCAACAGTTACCGTACAATTAGCCTCTAGTAACATCAAAGCCATGGGTTTTCCCACTAAAATACTCCGTCCTAGCACTACCGCTCGTTTTCCCGCTAATGGGATTTGATATTCTTCTAATAGACGCATTACCCCCGCTGGAGTACAACTGCGTAACCCCTTTTCCCCTCTTGCTAATCTCCCTAAGTTCATCGGGTGCAACCCGTCCGCGTCCTTGTGCGGTGCTATCTCATACAGCAAACTTACAGCGTCTAAGTGGTCTGGTAAAGGCAATTGTACTAGAATACCATCAACCCGATCATCTTCGTTTAAATTGGCGATCGCTTCTGTAAGTTCTTCCTGGCTCGTATCAGCCGGGAAATGTTGACCAAACGATGCTATTCCTACCCGTTCACAGGATTTCTCTTTGTTGCGGACATAGACGGCGCTGGCGGGGTTATCTCCTACCATTAACACTGCTAAACCTGGAGGTCGTCCCCCTTGTGGTTTGCGGGACTTAATTATTTCCCTCAATTGCCATTGAATTTTTTGGGCTGTTGTCTTACCGTCTAATAAATTAGCCATCACAATATATCCACCAACTCAAAGCCTGTATATTTTCCCAGAAATCTGTCCCCATTTTTAGATAGTATGCCTAGATTTGCGATTCTCCTACCCCCACGCTTTGCTCACCACTTCCATATTCTCTTGATTCTACTATCGCTAACACCAGGGATCATCGGCTGTCGCCAAATTATTGAGTCTACCACTCAATTTACTCGCCAAACTACTAACATTGAGGCGATCGCACAACAGCGCCAAGTTGGCGCTAAAGTCTACACAGAGGGAACTGTAGCTAACCTCGCTCCCTTTGTCGGCGCTGGTGCATATCAGCTTCAAGACTCTACAGGGACTATCTGGGTTTTTACTACCCAACCTCTACCTTCTATCGGTCAACAAATGTTCATCCGGGGTCAGGTTAACTATGAACAAATTACTGTCGAAGGAGCCCCCGGTTTAGATATTGGTGATTTCTATATTCAAGAATTGGAAAGAATCACTGATCACGGATAATCGACAATCACACTCCCCCGACCCAGAGGAGTTGGTAAATTATGTTAAGTTTTGTAACAAAAAGTTAAGAATTGTTGCAAAAACGACCTGTTTTGGGGAGGGGGTAGCTTTTTGGGCGAGCTTGTGATATCATTTTAAATAATGGAAATATATGCCTTTTTTTTGTTATTGCCAATATTCCCATTATGAACAATATGTTATCAACAGTAGCATAAATTCCCGGAAGTTGTCAACCCCTCGGCGCGTTTCTGGGGGGACATTTTTTTAAAATTGACTAAAAAATCAACTTAATAGATAGAGAGATGGGGGGTGATAACCCCCCGTTAAAGATAGGTTATAGGTTAACGGGGGAATTAAGTTAAGGAACAACCAAGACAGGACAGGGAGAGAGATTAATCACACGGTTAGTGATACTGTCAGCAACACCTTCTTCTGTGAGTCCAGTGCCGCGACTACCCATCACAATCAGATCAGCATCAATCTCATCAGCCACATCACAGATAGTGAAAGCAGGTTTACCTTCACGTTCAATGAGTTTAGCATCAATCCCCAGCTCAGAGAAAATACCATGAGCCTCCTGTAAAAGTTGGCTCACCGTATCAGGGGAAGTCATCGGTTCAGAATGGGGAGGCTCCCCGTCTGGTTCTTTTGGTTCAACAACAGCGAGAAGATAGAGGTTAGACTGATAGGTTTGGACAATATTAATCACCCTTTCAGCCGCCTCGCGGGCTTCTCGACTTTGATCTATAGCAAATAAAACGGTCTTAAACATATCTCGCATCTCCAAGACGCGGACTTAGGTAGAATGTTTACGGTGAACGATTTGATGGCAGGTGGGCCACCTGGTTGGTAACAGCCTAGGGGCCATTAACCAATAACCCTCACCGTTCCCATTTAATTTCGATTAAAGCAGAATAAACGATCAAAGAGGTTAATCCTGTGGCTAAAAAAACTGTAGCAAATTTGTCAGCATCAGAACTATCTGGTAAGAAAGTGCTGGTGCGTGCTGACTTTAACGTACCCCTTGATAACGGCTCTATCAGTGATGATACCAGGATTCGGGCAGCTCTGCCTACCATTCAAGATCTGACCTCTAAAGGAGCCAAAGTGATTCTGACCAGTCACTTTGGCCGTCCCAAAGGTCAAGTAGTTGAATCAATGCGCTTAACCCCTGTGGCGGCGCGTTTGTCGGAACTTTTGGGCAAAACCGTTAATAAATGTGAAGATTGCATTGGGGAAGAAGTCGCCCTAGCAGTGGGGGCCATGAATGATGGTGATGTACTTTTACTGGAAAATGTCCGCTTCCATGCCGCTGAGGAGAAAAATGATCCTGAATTTGCCAAGCAGTTGGCTTCCGTAGCGGATCTGTATGTAAATGATGCCTTTGGTACTGCACACCGCGCCCATGCTTCCACTGAAGGTGTGACTCAATATCTGAGCCCCTGTGTGGCGGGTTATTTGATTGAGAAGGAATTGCAGTTCCTACAAGGGGCCATTGAAAGCCCTCAACGTCCCCTAGCTGCCATTATTGGTGGTTCTAAGGTCTCTAGCAAAATTGGTGTCATTGAAACGTTACTTGACAAATGCGATAAGTTGTTGTTGGGTGGCGGCATGATTTTCACGTTCTATAAAGCCAGGGGTCTGAGTGTGGGTAATTCCCTGGTGGAAGAAGATAAGCTGGAGTTGGCTAAGTCCCTGGAAGCGAAGGCGAAAGAAAAAGGGGTAACTATGTTGTTACCTACAGATGTGGTTCTCGCTGATAAGTTTGCAGCCGATGCTGATTCTCAAACTGTTAGCGTTGAAGCAATTCCTGATGGTTGGATGGGATTGGATATTGGCCCTGATTCTGTTAAGGTGTTCCAAGAAGCCTTGGGAGACTGCAAAACTGTCCTCTGGAATGGTCCGATGGGAGTTTTTGAGTTTGAGAAGTTTGCGGCGGGTACTCGGGCGATCGCTCAAACTTTGGCAGAACTCACTAGCACAGGTACAACTACAATTATCGGTGGCGGCGACTCGGTGGCGGCTGTGGAACAACTGAATTTGGGTGAGAAGATGAGCCACATTTCTACAGGTGGTGTGGCTAGTCTGGAACTCCTCGAAGGTAAGCAACTCCCTGGTATTGTGGCTTTAGATGATGCCTAATTGCCGTTGGTAAAACGATTTTGGGGTAAGTCGATTAAGTGCGATCGCTTACCCCAACAGAATCGGCGACTATACTAAAGATATCCCTAATCTTAAACGAGGTGGGAAGTCGGTCTTAGGATACTGAGGCTAATTTCTTTGAGTGTGGGGGAGAAGCAACGAAGGGGATTAAAATGCTTCAGTTCCATAACATCCTCAGATCTAAACTGGCACGCTACCTAATTATCAATATGGTTGCGCTTCTGGTTTATCTGGGGTTAATCTGGATAACCATTGAGACTTTAATGCTCAATGCCATGGAAGCCATTTTCTGGCCGGCAGCGGGATGGTCTTTAGTGGTTTTAATTTGGTGGGGGGGTAAATGTTGGCCGGGAATTATCCTCGGTGCTTTGTTTTCTAACTATTGGCTGACCGGCCACTCCGGTTATCTGGGATTAATTTGGACTCTGGGAACCCTCCTAGAAGCTGGTGCGGGTTGGTTGATGTTAAAAAGGATCGGTTTCTCTCCGGCTTTAGCGCGCCTCAAGGATGTACTGGGACTAGCTATTCTAGCTGGAGCCCTCTCGAGTCTGATTAATTCTACTATTACTCCGATCGCATTATTAATCGCTGGAGAAATCAAATCCGATACATTCGCTGATATTTGGGTAACATGGTGGCTGGGAGATACCATTGGCGTTCTGCTATTAGCCCCGGTACTTCTGACTTGGGCTAATCGATTTAATATTAAATATCAACAGACCAGAGACTTGCAGGGGTCAACCGGGAATCATTGGAGTTGGCTATTACCTGAAAGCTATGAGATTCTCAAAAACCCCAAACAACAGCTATGGCTGCCTAAATTATTCAGCTATCTGGAAATAGGAAGCTGGTTGGTACTATTTTCGGCTTTGAATTGGTTTGTATTCTGTTCGAGAACCCGCGTTCTCACTATTCACTACCCCCTAGAGTACCTGCCATTTCCACTGCTAGTCTGGGCTTCCCTACGTTTTGGTCAGCGAGGAACTGCGATCGCTCACTTATTAACAGCAACATTTGCCGTCTGGGGTGTCCTACGGGGTAGTGGCCCTTTTATGGACAACCTCAACGAAAATCCCCAGGTCTTTTCTCTACAAGCCTTTATTTTAGTGATGACTATCACGGGTTTATTTTTAGCTGGTGCGGTGGAAGAACGACAAACAGTAGAAGCATCTCTACGTTCGGGGGAAGCTAGTTTGGCTACCGCTCAACGTATTGCTAAGTTAGGACACTGGGAATTAGATATCCGACGACTAAACTGTTCTTGGTCTGATCAGCTTTACCGCATTTTTGGCGTTAACCCTGACCAGGTGACTCCCAGCATTGATAGTTTTATGCAATATATCCATCCTCTCGATCGCCTCCGGGTGGAAACTGCTATTTCTCAAGCTATCTCAGAGCAAATTCCCTATTCTATAGATTATCGGATTGCACGCCCTGACGGTCAAGAACGATTTGTGGTTGAACAGGCGATCGTTACCACCACCCATATTACTAGCACTGTTCAGGATATCACTGAGCGCAAACGCGCTGAAATTGCTTTAAGAGCTAGTGAGGAAAGGTTTTCCCGGGTGTTTAAAGCTAGTCCCATTGGCATTAGTATTACTACTGCTCAAGAAGGGCGATTTGTGGATGTCAATGATAGTTTTCTTCGGCAATTGGGATGGAGTCGGGAACAGGTCATTGACCGCACTTTCGAGGATTTGCAAATGTGGGATCCTGACCAGATTAACCCCATCTTTAAAAGACTTACTAATGGCGATCGCCTCAGTAATTTAACCGTGGAAGTCCGCCATAAATCAGGCGCAATTCGAGATTGGTTAATCGCCATTGAACCTATCCAATTAGAAAATACCCCCTGTTTGCTTACCCTGGCTAGTGATATCACGGAACATAAACAGGCTGAGGAACTCCGTAGAGCTAAAGAAGCTGCCGAACAGGCTAACCAAGCTAAAAGCCTATTTTTAGCTAATATGAGTCATGAACTTCGCACTCCCCTAAATGCTATTCTCGGTTACAGTGAATTACTACAAGAAGACGCTCAAGATATCGGTCAGGATGACTTTGTGGCTGACTTGAAAAATATCCACGTTGCGGGTCAACATCTCCTCACCTTAATTAGTGATATTATCGATTTTTCTAAGATTGAAGCTGGCCGCATGAATTTTCACCTAGAAAAATTTCAAATTAATACCTTGCTTTGGGAAGTGGAAACCACTATAGCACCCTTGGCTGAAAAAAATCATAATCAATTGACCCTAGAGGTTGCTCCCGGTCTGGACTTGATGTATACTGATGTAACTAAAGTCAGACAGTCCCTACTTAATTTGTTAAGTAATGCCTGCAAATTCACCGAACAAGGACAGGTAATTTTACGAGTATGGCAACAGTTAATTCCCGCTACAGATTTACCCGATTTGCCCATTTATCACTCCCCGGAATCTCCCTCAGAAACTCTCTCAGAAATCTCCTTTATCTTTTGGCAAGTTCAGGATACCGGAATTGGCATGAATGAGCGACAAATAGGCACGGTTTTTAGTCCCTTTACCCAAGCTGATGAAAGTACAACCCGTAAATATGGCGGCATGGGTTTGGGACTTTCTATAACTCATAAATTATGTCAGATGATGGGTGGTGATCTCTGGGTTGAAAGTCAGTTAAACCAGGGGTCAACTTTGACCATGCGATTACCTCAATATATGTATCAGGGAAAAGAGGCAACTTGAACCTTTCACTTAACTATTAATCTACTATTAACCAATCATGACAATTCAATGGTATCCCGGTCATATTGCTAAAGCTGAACGTACCCTCACAGAACAACTTAAACGAGTTGATGTGGTCCTAGAAGTTCGGGACGCTCGCATTCCCTTGGCGACTCACCACCCTAAAGTATCTCAATGGGTATCCCAAAAACCACGATTATTGATTATTAATCGCCAAGATATGATTCCTCCCCATATACAACAACAATGGCAACAGTGGTTTGAGGAACATCAGGAAATCCCCTATTTTACTAATGCTCAACAGGGAGATGGCGTTGATGCAGTAGTACGCGCTACTAAACAAGCCGGAGAACAGTTGAATCAAAAACGTCAGCAGCGGGGAATGTTACCCCGACCTGTCCGGGCTGGGGTGATTGGATTTCCTAATGTCGGTAAGTCGGCTTTGATTAATCGACTTTTGGGGCGACGAGTGGTAGAAAGTGCTAGACGGGCAGGGGTGACACGCAAGTTACAGTGGGTCAGGATTTCTAAGCAAATTGAATTGTTGGATGCGCCAGGGGTTATTCCTAGCCGCATTGAAAATCAACAGGATGCTCTCAAGTTGGCGATTTGTGAGGATATTGGTGAGGCGGGTTATGATAACCAACGGGTGGCGGCGGGTATGGTCGATTTGTTTCAACATCTCCAAATTCACGATAAATTGACCGATCGCTATTCTCTCGCGATCGCTTCGGAAACTGGAGAGTCTTATCTACAAGCCTTGGCTGATCAACGCTTTCAAGGAGATTTGGAACGCACCGCACGACAGCTACTCAATGATTTTCGCAAGGGCTTATTAGGGGCGATCGCTTTGGAAATTCCACCATCTTGATTTTACTCGGTTTGACTGCCAATACCATAAATATCCGTTTTTGTCAAGTCGCCGATTTTCGATCACCCCGAATTTCCCCAAAACTCGTGCATCGCTAAACTTGAAATTCCCTCGGCGATCGCCCAAGACTCACCATATAATCGGCTTTTTAAGCCGTATTTTGCTCGGTTCACAGAAACCCCAGTGGATTTTTATTTACATAAATCTACCACAACCCCCATTCTGTCGTCAATTATTTGATAATATTTAGCAATAAAAATGTCATAAATATTTACAATCTTTTAAATATTAAAACTATTGGCGAATTTTAAATTAGTAAAACTTATCGTTGCCCGGCTTTTTCGGGAAGGGGGGTTGACAATTTGGGGAAACCTCGGATATAATTTTATTACAATGGAAATCTATTTTCAAAAAAAATATACACAAATATTTATATTATGTTATATATGACCTAGAATATCAGAAAATAGAGGATAATGTCAACCCCTTTTGAATAGAAAAATCGGGTTATTATGGATGATAGTGTATGATGAGTACAATTTGCCCAAGTCGATAATTTGAGTGTGGTGTGATGAAACCGATTTACATTTTAGGTGCGGGTCCAGCGGGGTTAGCTGCGGCTTATACTCTCACCCGTCAGGGAATTCCTGTAGTAGTAGTAGAAAGAGATAAGCGCGTGGGGGGACTAGCGAAAAGTATCGAGTATAAAGGGTTTATTCTCGATTTCGGACCCCATCGATTTTTCACCAAATTATCGCCTGTGGTGAAACTCTGGAATCAAGTATTAGAAAAAGACCAGGTAACAGTTAATCGACTTACCCGCATTTATTACGGGGGAAAATACTTTAGTTATCCTCTCCAAGCCAAACAGGTGCTTTCGGCGTTGGGGTTATTGGAGACAGTTAAAATACTTTCGTCTTATGTGAAAGTGCGTTTATTTCCCAAACCTCAGCCAGAGAATTTTTCTGAGTGGGTGATTGGTAAATTTGGGCGACGGCTGTTTGAGATTTTCTTTGAGAGTTACACCGAGAAACTTTGGGGAATTCCTTGTACAGAAATTAGCGCCGACTGGGCGGCACAAAGAATTAAGGGTTTGTCCTTATATAAAGCCGTGGTTAATGCCTTATTAGGAAATGATGGTAAAGTCAAAACCTTGATTGACCAATTCCAATTTCCTCGGTTGGGGTCTGGTCAACTTTATGATAAAATAGCCGATTATTTAAATCAGCATCAGCAGCCTTTATTACTGAATACCGAAGTGATTGAGGTACATCATAATGATGGTCAGGCTACCCATGTGACTGTCCGCAACCGTGAGACTAAAGAAGTGCAAACTTTTAGCTGTGGGGGGGTGATTTCTTCTATTCCCTTAACTTTATTAGTGGAAGAGTTGAAAACAGCACCGCCTCCGCCAGTAATAGAATCAGCGCGATCGCTTAAATTTCGGAATACTATTTTAGTCTATTTAATTATTGATGATGGTCATTTATTCCCCGATAACTGGCTATATATTAACGACCCCAGGGTCAAATTAGGAAGGGTGACAAATTTTGCCAATTGGTCGCCCGAAATGTTACCCAATAATTATCAAACTCCCCTCTGTTGTGAGTATTGGTGCAATTTTGATGATCAGTTATGGAATTGTCCAGAAGAAGACCTGCTACACATGGCGCAAGCCGACCTGATAAAAATTGGATTACTCCAAAAGCAGCAGGTTTCTGGGGGGTTTGTTGTCCGTTTACCTCGGACTTATCCGATATATGCCGGAAATTATAAAGCCTCTTTAGCAACCCTTGAGGAGTATTTTAAAGGTTTCCAGAATTTGCAGTTGGTGGGTCGATATGGTGCATTTAAGTATAATAACCAAGACCATAGCTTATTGATGGGAATTTTGGCGGCGGAAAATGTAATCACCCCCGGAAAACATAATCTCTGGAATGTCAATAGTGATAGTGAATATGTCGAAGAAGCCGAAGCCGACACCCCCACCACAGTGGCGGCGGTTTCCCGAAAGTCTCGCCGTCGTCAGGCGATCGCTACCTTGCGACAGTTTGGCGGTTATTTACTCACCGGGGGAAGTGCAACCGTTGTAGATGTTTTGGTGTTTTCCCTTCTTACCCAGGCGGGAATTTGGTATGTTTACGCCTTGGGAATTAGTTACTTTTTGGGACTAAGTACCAATTTCTGGTTAAGTCGTCGGTTTGTGTTTGGTATTTACTGGCGTAACTGGTTGATGCAATATGGAGTTTTTGCGACAGTCGCCTTAAATAGTTTATTGGCGAATTTGGGGTTATTACAATTGTTGATTAATGAATTGGGGTGGTCTCCTACCCCGGCTAGACTCGTAAGCGCCGCCTGTGTAGCCTTAATTAGTTTTACCGGACATAAGCTATATTCCTTTTCGTCAGGCGATCGCATTTCCAGTTGGGAGTCTTAGGTAAAAATGAGCGATCGCAAATTTACCCCCCCACCAAGTTTAGCCGTAGTCTTGATAATTACCCTCACCAGTTGGATGATTTTTGTTCCCCTGGTCAACCCCATTGCTATCCCGATCAGAAACAATACCACCGGGGTAATTTCCCAAGCCAGCATTGAGAATATCAGTCCCTATACAGATTATCTCAAATATCTGATTTTGCTATTTACTCCCCCCCTGCTAACTCTGATAGTTTGGAAATTTCGGAAAACATCGCCGGGAGAATATCTCCACCCTGTCATTAACATTACCGCCAAAACTCTCAGCCAAAATTGGTTTTTAGCAACCGCTACCGGAATTTTACTCTTAGCCTGGGTCATTAATATTCCTTTCAACCAGTTTCAAATTACCTCCCTTTTGCGGGACTCCTTCCACGAAGGAGAATTTTTGGGATTTTGGCCGAATTTCTCCCAACTGGAAAAGCCCTTTATTAATACCGTCTTAATTCATGGCTATGGTATGGATGTTTTACCCACAGAAATAGCCATGAGTTTCATTAGCAATAATAACGGAATTGCTTTAAGTCGGCTAGTTGTTAATCTCCAAAATGCACTCACTGCTGTAGGCTATTTTTGGATTTTGTGGGAAATCACCGGGTTAGTAGGATTAAAAAAGTCAAAATTACCCATTTTTTTACTACTCTGTTTATTCTGGTGTATTTTTGATAGCATTTTCTTCAAGTTTGACGGGAGGCGAGGGACTTGGTTTGTCTTTCAAATCGCCATAACTCTCCGTTATTTTCGCCTATTTCTACCCTGGGAAACACCACAACAATTACAATCTAATCATGTCGGGGATAGCCACCATTTTCCTAGACGACAAGCCATAATTTTATCCCTGTTGGTGGGGTTGTCTATTCCTGGGGGTTTTTTGTATGTGTATGACCGCGCCATATATTTCTTAGCCGTTTATTTGATTACCTGTATCATCAGCCTATTTTTACCTTCCCAAACTAGCAAAACTTGGTTAACTGCAACTTTCACCGGGGTAGTCATTTCCCTGAGTGCGATCGCCATTTTTTTAGGATTAGATCAAGTAAATGCGATCGCCTCTCAAATCGCCTACTGGGGAAAATATGGTCGCTACATTTCCTTCATTCCCCTTCCCCCCTTCCAAATGACCTTTATCTCCCAAAAATTCTGGCTATCTATTCTCATTCAAGCCGGAGTTTTAACCTATCTCACCTGGGATTTAATCAGCCATAACTTCCAACTTAAATTCCTTGTCCGCAAACATTTATTTACCCTAATTCTCCTATCCGCCGCCGGCGTTTATATGAGAATCACCCTAGACCGCAGTGATTTAGGTCATGCTTATCACGGCGCAATTATGACAGCATTTTTAACTGTATATTTATTGCTGTTAGCTTATCGGCGATATCTGGAAAATCCCCTACATCAATTAACCCTAACATTGCCGCAAAAGCTGAGTATAGGCGTGTTATTGATATTTATTCTAACCTCAGAATCTGGTTTTAATGTCCTGGAAGCATCCCAGAAACTATCGCAACTCCCAGCCGCTATCTCTGTCCCTGATACTGAATTACTCAAACCCGATTATTTAGAAGCCAAAAATGTCATGTCACCAGAAATAGCCAATCAATCCTGTTTTTTTAATGTCACATCAGAAGGATTGTGGTATTATCTATATAATAAGCCATCCTGTTCAAAATATAGCTATGTTCTCTATGCTAAACCTACCGTCGCCCAAAACCAGGTAATCCAAGACCTAGAAAGGACTCAACCCCCCATAATTCTCTTAACTAATGATGTCTGGTTTCAAAACCCCTGGGATGAAGTCTTAAAAGCCGATTCAGCCTCTCTAATTTATCAATATATTTTACAAAAATATCGCCCACACAAATTCGTCCAATCCCATTGGTTTTGGCGACGCAGTGATATCCCCCCAACTTTCGCCACTACCGACCAATTTAATGGCGCAATTGATGTCATTCCAGAATCACCAATTCGGGTAGGTCAACCCTCAGTTTTAACCGGGTGGGGAGTAATTCCAGAAAACCGAAAACCCGCTGATGCTGTTTATCTCAGCCTGGGGGATAATAACCAGTTAATTGCTGTCGGGGAGGTGAATATTCCTCGCTGGGATGTTGCTAGTGTTTTAGGAATTCCTGAATATGCACAATCTGGCTGGAGGCTAAGGATTCCCACCGCTAGTTTACCCCCTGGCGAAATATCTTTAAAGGTTTGGGCTTATAATTCCGAAAACCACCAGCTAACCCAAATTGGAGAAGCCATTGACATCATTAAACTAAGTCAGGATGGGGCGAGGACGTGATGGGTCTGGTCAATTACCCCATATATATGGAAGATTCAGCCAATCAATTGACAAAAACTCCACATCTGGGGTTATAGTATAAATCCCCTAAATCCCAATTGATTGTATAGGCAGTGTGGGGTGTGCCGAATTTCCTGGAGATATCGTGAATCATCTGATAGAATGGAACGCAAGCTGCGTTGACCCAGAGCTAACTCAATTGAATGTTATCCCCCTAGAAGGCGATCGCCCTTTAGATTATCTGCTGTATGCCGACAACCTACCCAGACGCAATGGTGGTCGAGTATGCGATCGCATTCTTAAACGCTATAGTCATGTTAACCAAGGGGGCTGGTGGTGTTCAGGTGTCGATATCTTAACTGGAAACGAGGATCTGTGGGGATGCTTCAAGCCCGCCAAACCTCGCCTTAGCAGTCACAGCAATAAACCCATAAAATACGAACATCCTCCCCAAACCACCACCGGAATTTTCGCCTTGCGCGTTTCCCAATCAATTTGGGAAGCGATCGCCCATCGTCACAGTGTAACCCTTTCCCCCGAAGCCATACAACCAGACCGCGCCGATTTAGGATTTTGGGAATGGGTTATTGATCATCACGAAATTCCCATCTGTATCACCGAAGGCGCAAAAAAAGCCGGATCACTACTGACTGCTGGATACCCAGCCATAGCCCTTCCCGGTATTAACGGCGGCTATCGAGTCCCGCGAGAACAATGGGGAAACCGCATCGGAAAATCGCAGTTAATACCCGAATTGCAAAAATTAGCCACCCCAGGTCGCCAAATCTATATTGTCTTTGATAGCGACACCAAACCCAACACCATCAAAGCCGTAGACGCAACTATCCGCCAAATGGGATACCTTCTCAGCCGCAGAGGTTGTCATACCAAGGTCATTACCTGGAAACCCCAATTAGGGAAAGGGGTTGATGATCTCATTGCGACCCAAGGAGTAGAAGCCCTACATCAAGCCTATCAAGTCGCTAAACCCCTGGAAACCTGGCGCGCCATCTCCCACTCACGCTTAACCTATTCCGCCGATTTCAACCTCAATTGTCCCTATCTCCCAGAGGATTTAACCATCCCCGAAGCCTCCCAATTAGTCGCCATTAAATCCCCCAAAGGTAGCGGGAAAACTCGACTCTTAGAAAACCTCGTTAAACAAGCCAGCGATAACGGTCAGTCTGTCCTGGTTATCGGTCATCGTATCCGCTTAGTAGAATCTCTCTGTCAGCGGTTTGGTTTAAACTATATGAAAGCCGGAATGGGGACGGTTATCAGTAGTCCTGGAGAGGGTTATGGATTATGTATTGATTCTTTACATCCCGCTTCTTCTCGGGCTTTTAACCCTAATAATTGGGCTAATACTTTGGTGATTTTTGATGAAGTTGAACAGGTAATTTGGCATGGTCTAAATTCCGATACCTGTCGCCAATATCGAGTCGCTATATTGCGATCGCTCAAAGTTTTATTGCAAAATGTCTTCATCTCAAATGGTCGGGTAGTTATCGCTGATGCTGACCTCAGTGATACCACTATTGATTATCTAAAAGCCTTATCGGGAATTCCCCTAACTCCCTTTATTATCGAAAACCATTTTCGACCTACTGCTGATCAGGCTTGGAATGTTTACCACTATGGCGGTCATACCCCTAAACAATTAGTTAAAGACCTAGAAAATCACCTCGCTAGTGGGGGTCGTCCCTTTGTTTGTTTATCCGCCCAAAAGTTGGCTAGTAAGTGGGGGACTTCTACCTTAGAAGCCTATTTTAAAACCCAATTTCCTCAACTGAAAATCCTCCGTATTGATTCCCAATCTTTGGCTGACCCTCATCATCCCGCCTACGGTTGCATCAACCGACTTAATCATATTTTAGCAGATTATGATATGGTTTTGGCTTCCCCTGCTATTGAAACTGGGGTGAGTATTGATTTAAAAGGTCATTTTACCTCCGTATGGGGTATCGCCCAAGGGGTTCAATCTGACAATTCTGTGCGTCAGGCTTTGGCTAGAATTCGCGAAAATATCCCTCGACATCTGTGGATAGCTTCCCACGGTTTAAATAGGTTGGGAAATGGCGCTTTATCTATGTCATCTCTCCTGAGTTGTAGCCATCGCTTAACTCAGTTAAACATTCGTTTATTACAACAGTCGGATTTTGATGATGTAGATGATTTGGAAATGGGGTTTCAAGCTGAGTCTTTACTGTGTTGGGCTAAAATTGCCGTCCGGTTTAATGCTGCTATGACCCGCTATCGGGAATCTGTATTGGCTGGCTTGGAAGCTGAAGGTCATCAATTATTCCCCGTTTCTCCTCATCGCGAAACTTCTGATTTGGTGGCTGACCATCACCTTAAACCTAGTTTAACTGATTTGATTTCTGCTGTGCGCGATCGCAATTATCAGACTGAATGTTGGGCTATATCTACCGCTACAGATTTAAGTGATTTGGAATATCATATATTGCAAAAAAAGCTGTTTAAAACACCTTCAGAATGTCAATCTTTACGCAAGTATCAATTAAAATCTCGCTATGGTATTCCCGTTAATCCTGAATTGGTTACTAAGGATGACCAGGGATGGTATCAACAATTGAAATTGCATTATTTTTTAACTGTTGGTCGTCCCTTTCTGTCCGCAAGAGATGCGCGAATAGCCCAGGAGTTGGGACAACGAGGACAAGGTAGTTTATTTAGTCCTGATTTTAACCGATCGCAATTAGGCGCAGTGGTGGGGACTCTCGAATTATTACGCATTCCTACTTTATTACAACAGGAAAATCGCGAGTTTAAAAATACTGATCCTGATTTACAGGAAATGGCGAAGCTGGCTTTAGGCGATCGCACTGCTATTAAGTCTATTATCGGAATAGGGTTAGCACCACGATCTACCCCCATTATGGTACTAAGTCGCTTTCTTGATAAAATTGGTTATGGCTTAAAATGCGATCGTCTCCAAACTTGTGGTAAAAAACGACATCGGGTCTATCAATTACTTATCCCTGATGATGACAGAAATCTTGTCTTTCAACAATGGTTGAATAATTCTGGGGGTTGACAACCCCTGTCGAGTCATGATAAGATATTGACATATAGTTTATATCATAATGGAACATTTGCCTAAAAAATAAAATTGCCAATATTTCCATTATCTAAAATAATACCAGAGACCGCCACGAAAATCAACCCCCCCCACTGCCAAAAGTCGTTTTTTGCAACAATTCTTAATTTTTTGTTACATAACTTAACACAATAGCCAATATAGAGACAGGGGTGGCTTGTCTATGGGGTGAGATCAACCGCCAATTCCCAAGCGACTAGCCAACGTAGGGGTAAGGGGAAAGAGGGTAATAATCATCATAAAGATAGCCAGGAGCCCCCAAGCCGCGCGGGTATCGTCAGGTTCTGTGAGTTCATTAAGGCTAGGACGTTCGAGGTTGCGTTGTAAAATGAGGATAACCGCCGCCCAATACAAAGCCAGGGGATTGACCAAAGAGGCGATCGCCAAAACAATAAAAGTAGCAAAAGTAGACCGTCCAGCGACTTTACGCCCAAAGATAGACTGGATAATGCGACCACCATCTAACTGTCCAGCAGGCATTAAATTAATAGCAGTAATCACCAAGCCTAACCAACCAATGATAGTTAAGGGGTGAACATCGACAATACTTTGCTGTAGGGCGTTT
>NZ_PKGG01000274.1:0-5743 GCF_046480465.1 Arthrospira sp. PCC 8006 | reverse complement strand
TTTATACGGGCATTCCATCTTTAGATTTGTCCTCAGAACCGGGGTACTTTTAAAAGTCTGTGTAGGTGATGTCATGATTACCCTACTTTTCCCCTTGCTCTTTTGAACGCAGCGTATCAACCTGTTTCGCTGCTAAATCATTACGATGGTTCAAGCCGGACATTCAGTTTCCCTAATCATGGATGGTTGGCAGTGGTCGCATTTGGTAGTAGGTTCTACTTCACGCCTTCCGTTCCCCGCTTCAATCCTGGGGTTATGATTCCCAAAACTGGGGGTGGCTATCGCCGTTACTCTCAACGCAATTGTTAAGGAATCATTAATATTTCCAGTTTGGCGTTTTGACCTTGAGTTCCCTGCCTTGTTTTGTATATTTCTATACCAAACGTTGGGACATATAAACAGTTATGGGATGGTCAGGGTACGAGTCCCTTATATTTGACCAAGGGGTGAAAGTCCCACTCGGAGGTTGTTTCAGGCATTGCCGCCTTATTTGACTCCTAAACGTCTCGCACCAAGAAGTTGCACTTTATGGAAACAGAATTGCCGCGGTTATCCTAAATAAGGGGATTGCCTAACCTGTTATCCGCAAAAAAAAAGCGAGCGAGCTAACAAACGCCCGCCCGCAAGCCACTACAGCGCCAAAACAGAGAGCGGCAAGCCCCGCCCGAACTGCCCAGCCGGCAACGAGCCAACAAACACTGGACAACTAACAACAAACCAGCACCCGCACCGCCGAACAGCCAACGCACCAGCGCCAATTTTATATTGGTTAAATAAAATGGTTGAGCGCAAAAAAGGGAAAAAACTTCAGGTAAAAGTATCTATTGATACAGTTCATGTCGGAGAAAAACAGTTTAATGCACATGGTCAGTTTATCTACTCACATGTATAATCATGAAATTCGCAAAGACGGTCTTATCTCAGCGAGATGAATGGAAAGGAGTAGAAAACCTTTGTATTAAATGTGGTAAATTTCATCCAAGTCAATCTCATTGGGAATTCATGGAAACCATGCCCAGTGATCCTTTGCACATGATCAATGACTTGACCAAGATGGGAGTATATAAACCCCAAACATTTGATATTGCCGATGCTCTGAGTACCGCCGAACTAAGAAAAGAGTTATTTTTGAAAATGGCGGGTAAAGGTAATCCCAAGCGTGAAAAATTGGTCTTGGAATTAGCAAAACAAGCGGGAGGTTTGGATAATGCCTTTTCTGCCGCCTTTGGAGCAAAATCTGGGCAGTTTTTTGGGGATGCCATCCGTAATGGGGAAGTAAGTCGCCGTAAGTTTTTACAAAATATTGCCATCGGTGCAGCCCTTGTTACCCTGGTAAATGCTTGTGGGGATACGGTAATTGAGCCTGATGATCCTCCCCCAGATGTATCGGATTTGGAAAAAACAGATTTACGAGTAGGCTTTATTCCCATTACCTGTGCAACTCCCATTATTATGTCTCAGCCTTTGGGCTTTTATCAAAAACATGGTCTAAATACTCAGAACGTCAGAATGCCAAGCTGGGGAGCGATAAGAGATTCCGCCATTGCGGGGGAATTGGATGCTTATCATATGTTAGCCCCCATGCCCATCGCCATGACTTTAGGATTAGGCTCGGCTACCTTTGGAGTGAAACTGGCTAGTATTGAAAATATTAATGGTCAAGCCATTACCATCGCCGACAAGCATCGGGGTAATGTCAATAAGCCAGAAGATTTTAGAGGCTTTGTTTTGGGTGTACCTTTCCCTTATTCAATGCACAATTTACTGCTCAGATATTATCTCGCCACTGGTGGTATTAATCCCGATACTGATGTTACCATTCGCTCTGTACCTCCCCCAGATAGTATTGCCCAGCTAATTGCTGGAGATATTGATGGTTTCTTGATGCCTGATCCTTTTAACCAAAGAGCCGTTTTTGAAGGGGCAGGGTTTATTTATAAACTTACCAAAGATCTTTGGGATGGTCATCCCTGTTGTGCTTTTGCAGCCAGTGATACTTGGATAAACGATAATCCTAATACTTTCCGAGCTTTGAATAAAGCAATTATTCAGGCAACGGATTACGCTAGTGAGTCAGGAAATAGGGAGGAAATTGCCGAGGCTATTTCTGGTAGATCTTTCCTTAATCAACCTGTGGAGGTGGTTAAAGCCGTATTAACGGGTAATTTTGAAGATGGTTTGGGTAATAGTTTTAATGTACCCGATCGCATCGATTTTGACCCCTATCCTTGGCAGAGTTTTGCTAACTGGATTACGTCTCAGTTAGTCCGTTGGGATATTTCAGGAAATGGTAGGGCAGCCCAATTGATCGCTGATGGTAGTTATGACGAAATCGGGCAGGATGTGTTTTTAACGGATTTAGCGAGGGAATTGGCTCAGGAATTAGGACAAACTCCCCCTGATGATATTTATCGCACGGAAACCCTGGCTTTGGATGAATTTAACCCTCAAGATCCAGAAGGCTATATACAGGCTCAAATTGATGAGTTTGGCTTCTAGGAGTTTATCCTCCCTAGCCCCTTAATAAGGGGGTAATGAATAGTTACTTATCAATTCCACAATTTTTTGTGGATAGGGGGGTAAAACTAATGCAGAGTTTGCCTTGTTGTTTTGGCAAGAAAGAGAACACTAATTGCAGTAAAGATGAATATTACTCAAGACAATAAATTTAAACAATTCTTAGAAAATGAAAACATAAAAGCGCTGGGGATATTCCTTATTTCCCTCGGCATTTTTCTCTCATCGTGGGAAATAGGGGCAAATCTGGAACTATTTTCCCAAGGAGTACCTACCGCTTCTGTGACTATTAAGGAGTTGTGGTGGTGGTTGACTAATCCTTTTTTCAATAATGGCCCTAATGATATGGGTATTGGTTGGAATTTATTGATTAGTTTGCGACGGGTGGCAATCGGTTATATTATGGCTTCGGTGATTGCCGTACCCTTGGGCATTTTAATCGGTATTTCTAAAATTGCTGCGAAAGCGTTTAACCCCTATGTACAGTTACTCAAACCAGTTTCTCCTTTGGCTTGGTTGCCTTTGGGTTTATATTTATTCCGAGATTCCGAAAAAACAGGTATTTTTATTATCTTAATCAGTAGTATTTGGCCTACCCTTGTCAATACAGCTTTTGGGGTTAGTAATGTTAACTCCGATTATCTTGATGTGGCGAGAACTTTGGGTGCTTCCCGTTGGCGCACTATTTTTAAGGTAATTATTCCGGCGGCACTACCTAATATTATTTCGGGATTAAGAATCAGTATGGGTATTTCTTGGTTGGTAATCGTGGCGGCAGAAATGCTTTTGGGCACAGGGTTAGGTTACTTCATCTGGAATGAATGGAATAACCTATATTTACCTAATATTATCGTTGCCATTATCATCATCGGTTTGGTGGGTTTAATACTTGACCAAATTTTTATCTTCCTTGAAAATCTTGTTTCTTTCGGTAAAAAATAATGACTGTATCTAATCAACCAGAATATTTAACTTATCTTGAAGCCCCAGATACTGTTCAGGTATGTTTAAGGGGAGTATCAAAGGTATTTTCTACTAAGCATGGCTTATTTGGCAGTAAGAAAAAAACTTTTGTCGCCCTTGAAAATATCAATCTCAATATTGAATACAATAATTTTGTCAGTATCATTGGCCCTTCGGGTTGTGGTAAATCTASTTTATTGAGTATTATCGCTGGTTTAACCTCGGCAACTACAGGCTCGGTAATGATGAACAAAGAACCCATCACAGGGCCTGGGCCTGATCGTGGTATGGTGTTCMAAAATTATGCCCTCATGCCTTGGATGACGGTGGAGGAAAATATCCGCTTTGCCCTGGAGACGGTTTACCCGAAAATGTCTCCTACCAATTTAAAAAGAATTGTAAAAGAGCATTTACAAATGGTGAACCTGGAAGGGGCGGCAAAAAAACATCCCCATGAGTTATCAGGGGGTATGAGGCAAAGGGTAGGGATAGCCAGAGCTTTGGCTATTAATCCTGATATTTTGCTGATGGATGAGCCTTTTGGGGCGCTAGATGCTCTAACTCGTGGTTTTTTGCAGGAAGAAATCGAGCGAATTTGGGAAGAACATCGCAAAACTGTAATCATGATTACTCACAGTATTGATGAGGCTTTGTTACTGTCTGATAAGATTATTATGATGACCAAAGGTCCTGCGGCCGGTATTGCTCAGGTGTTGGATGTGCCTTTTCCTCGTCCTCGCAATCGTCTTGAGGTGGAAGAACATCCCGCCTATCATGATTTGAAGGTGGCGATGGAGGAACATTTATACCGAGAAACTCGCGCCGTGGAAGAAGCGAGGGTGGCTTAGGAAGGTGATTATGGTAACTGAATCTAAACCCCCTTTTCCTCCTTTTACCCTAGAGACGGCGACTCAAAAGGTCAAGATGGCTGAGGATGCTTGGAATATCAGAGATCCTGAAAAGGTTGTTTTAGCTTATACGGTTGATTCTCAATGGCGCAATCGTGATGAGTTTTTGTCTGGTAGGAAGGAGATTAAGGCTTTTTTGTATCGTAAATGGGCAACGGAGTTGGATTATCGTTTGCGTAAGGAGCTATGGGCTTTTACGGGTGATCGCATTGCGGTGCGGTTTGAGTATGAGTGGCATGATTCATCTAAGCAGTGGTATCGTGCCTATGGTAATGAGATGTGGGAATTTGCGGAAAATGGTTTGATGCAATATCGATTTGCGAGTATCAATGATCTGGCTATTGCTGAATCGGATCGTAAGTTCCTTTGGGAAAGGGATTAGATCCTTGTCTGTTCCCCGCAAATTTGGGGCTAGATCCCCCCCAACCCTCTTAATAAGGGGGGAGTCTCAACAAAACAATTAATTTATTTATGGTAGTCCTTTTGAATTGTAAGATCAGATCTCCCCTTACCTCCCTTAACAAGGGGGCAATGAAGGCTAATGGTTTACAAGTTTGGATAATCAGTTATATCAAAAGTCGGGGTTTTTGCCCCCTAAATCTCCTAATTCTGGGGGTTTCCACTATTGCTATTTATCTGGACTCAATATTACAAGTTATTTAGGACTACCATGTTTACCAATCAAAAAATCAACAAATAAGGAGAATTTTAAATGACTGCACCTATTACTGAAAAATTATTGGCTGCTAAGAAAGCAAGATGTGTTAGTTTTACTGAGTTGGAGCAACTTTTAGGACGGGATGAGGTTTGGATTGCGTCAGTGATTTATCGTCAGGCGAGTGCGGATGAGGCTGAAGCCAAAAAGTTGGTGGAGGCTTTGGGTTTACCTGCGGAGTTGGCGGATGAGTTGACTGTGCCTCCTCTCAAGGGTTCTTTAGATCCTGTTATTCCTTCTGATCCTCTGATTTATCGTTTTTATGAAATCATGCAGGTGTATGGGATGCCTATAAAAGAGGTAATCCATGAAAAGTTTGGGGATGGTATCATGAGTGCGATCGATTTTACCCTCGATGTGGAAAAGGTTGAAGATCCTAAGGGCGATCGTGTCCAGGTGATTATGTGTGGTAAGTTCTTACCTTATAAGAAGTGGTAGCACTAATTAAATAGATGGGTGCATCTCAATTAGGAGATGAGTATAATTACTCAGGGAAAAAATCTACTCTTACCCTGATTAAGCAGCTAACGCGCCATTTAGGTAGGCACAGCGATGCCTCAACACCTTCGGCACATTCTCCCTTCGCCATTGTGCCCCCGGCAACTTCACCCTCATCCCAATGTGTGTCACCAACGACTCC
>NZ_PKGG01000673.1:0-239 GCF_046480465.1 Arthrospira sp. PCC 8006 | reverse complement strand
CCTCACCCCCAGCCCCTCTCCCAGAGGAGGAGAGGGGAGTAAGAGTTTCTTGTCCCCCTTCTCCCGGTTGGACAGAAGGGGTTAGGGGATGAGAGAAATTCATCTCGCCCTCACCCCCAGCYCCTCTCCCAGAGGAGGAGAGGGGAGTAAGAGTTTCTTGTCCCCCTTCTCCCGGTTGGACAGAAGGGGTTAGGGGATGAGAGAAATTCATCTCGCCCTCACCCCCAGCCCCTCTCCCA
>NZ_PKGG01000286.1:0-5391 GCF_046480465.1 Arthrospira sp. PCC 8006 | reverse complement strand
TTATTCGCCAGACCTCAACAAGATAGAGAAATGTTGGTCGTGGTTGAAAGCCCGCATTCGCCATTGCACGTGAGCAGTTTGATTCTCTCGATGATGCCATGGATTCCGTTATAAAAGCTGCGTCCTAACCACCTTGACTAATGCTATAGGTCCCAACGTTTGGAGCATCTCACCAAACAAGGCAAGGAACTCAAGGTCATAAACGAAGTGTTTAGTGGGAGATTAGGGGTCGAGAATGGAGTCGCCTTCGTCCCCTCCCATTCAGAACCGTACGTGAGAGTTTTCCCTCATACGGCTCGTGGGGTGCGTCACATCCCGATAATTGGCATAGACAGGAAGCGTTTATACAAGTTAACTGACTTGGCTGGCGATCGCTTTAGTTTTTCTGTATGATGATTGTGGCCAGGAGCAATGGCTACTTGACAACCCGTTATCCGTTAGGGCCACAGACAACTCTACTCCCAAGTCCTAACGGATTCTTGTGGCTTTGGCTTGATTGTGCGATCGCGTTCACTTCTTGTCCCTCGTTGTTCACTGCTAAGTATTTTGTAAATTAACTTCATTAATTCATTGTCTCTTGAGTTAACCTCTGCTATTAACTTTTGATTCTGTTTCATTAAAGACCACACTAGAAATATCACAACCCCATCACTTCCTACCCGTAATAATTCCGGCAAAACTTCAGTCGTCATAATTTTTGTATTGATCGCCTTGTATATTTAACGGAAAATAATCCTGATTTTTGGTTAAGTATTTTTCCATGTGGTTGACGTTTATCCATATAAGTCTGTTATGCTCTTCTATTTCTCGCCTAAGCATTGATGATATTCTGTTTAGCTCTTCTCTGTTTCTGTTGACTTGTACTTTAATTATTGTGTATTGAACTGATACATACCATACCGTACTAATGAGTGAAAGTATCCAACTTATGATTATTGTGATTTTTTCGACTTCAATATCCACGGCGGAATTAACTCCTATGTTTATGTGGATTTTTAATCACATTTTACTTGGGTTAATTTCAAGACTTTGACCAGATAACGCAGATAGAATCCGAATTATCTGGCAGCTTTAAATTTTCGACCAACTAACTTTTGACGTTCGGGACAATTATACTATTTTCATACTTTTCCAAAAAAGCTAGAGTTCTTTCTAACCTCCTAAAAAATGTCCCGTCTAAACTTTCTACTACAGGCTCAATACTTACTGCTGAGACCATATTAATTGCTTTATTTCCTGGTTGTTGGTTGTATACTTGCTGTGCTTGATATAATGCCCCTACTAAATGACAAAATTCTACGGTAGCGTCCACACTATCACCGCTTGCCCCCAATGTTCCTAGTAAGGTTTTAAACTGTGAATCATTGGGGAGATGGTCAATTAATTGATTAAGAGAGATGTCCATGTTAGTCTACAAAAGCCTCAATTGTTACGTTAAACTTTAGATCCATTGTAGGATGATTTTCGATCCATGTTGCGTTTTTGAAAAAACGGCGGCGAACTCCTAACTTTCTAATCACCGAGGGGTTATCTGTAAACCCTTGAACTGGTGGATAATTAATCAGTTGCGGTTCCTCTGTAACGTATACAGTCCTTTGCTCTGTTATCCAGTCAGAATTTTCAGAATCATTATAATAATGCCCTCGAATAAGCAGCATTGACCTATAGCCATCATAGGGATTTGTCCACCGCCCCCAATCAGTTAAAAATCTAAACCTCAATAATGAGTATTGAGTAACTGGGGAGCTGTGAATTATCCACTCTTGAGTTGGCTGATAGCCTGAAGCTATCACCTTCCAAGTGCCATAAGCATCGGTAAAATCCATGTTTTACTTGATAACTTGACGACGGTCTAGACTAGCTCTCAATACTGTTTTACCGTTTAGGGTTTTACCGCCACTATTATAATGATGTAAAGCAGCGTTTACGTTTTCTACGTCGCAAAATACTCTGTATGTAATTGGTGGTTTATTAGCTCCATTGTTGCAACTAATGCAAAGTCTCACCAATACACCAGCTCGCATTAATTCCCCAGTATCATAAACTGGCTCCTTCTTATTTGCGTCAGCGACTGGACCTATTCCCAAATTGGTTACAGTGTCTGAGGTATACATCACACTACTAGATCTAAATACTCTAACCTTAGTGCCATCTACTAATTGACACAGTTTCGTTCTAGCCATTGATATACTCTCCTTTTGTTATTAGCGGTAATCAACTCGTACACGATCGCGACATGAAGTTATCACTCCCGTACCATCCCAGGGCTTGTTAGGTAGTATCTGGATAGCTTCAGTCACTTTGTCTGTAGGCACATAAATATCCGCCCCAAAATACTTCTCGCCTTTTCGGTAGTTAATTCTCATCTTCATTAAGTAGCCCTCCTGCACAGCTTTATTTGGCTTAAGCATATGGGCGTTTACTTCAGTTGGATTTGTATGGGCGGTCATTCCGAGATGTGTAGCAATGCCATCATACCGAGCAGAAAGCCTTGCTGCCACTCTAGTGGTTCCTGTACCCCCTGGCGACGGTGAAGTCCAGCTATAAATTTTCGTACTATTTAGACTAGACATCCAATACCTGCCTTGTTGCTTCAAAACTGCTTACCATTACATTCATAACAGGCATTTTTAGGGTATGGAACAGTTACGGAAACCTATAGGGTTTCCGAATATGCAAGGGAGTTTGCTTGATCTAAAAAAATAGTTGGGGTTGTCTTCTAATCGGGATTCCTGTATATATGCCCGTTGTAGTCACAGAGAAGKATAKGCTCGTTGAGCATCTCTAAAAACAACTTGGCATCTCTAAAATAGACGTGCCCGACCGGACGGCGGCGGGGTGGTTTGATTTTGTTACCCAATATCGTCACCTCTGGGGGCGTGATAGGGAACGCTTGGGATGGATTTTGGTTACTCGATGTAAAGACCTTTGAACTATCAAACTCTATCTGCATCACCTGGCAGATTCGCTGATAAAGATTAATCCCCTCTGATGCGCTAGTTGCAAAAACAAACGACTCTAACCCTTGGCGCTTGTCTCTATAGCTAACCGATTCCCTCCCCTTGTGGAAACGAAATTGTTGGGGTTGTAGAAAGTTCTGGACGATTCTCTGTGCCAAACTTCTGATATTAGCTTTAGTTAACAAGTCGCCAGTTCCGTTCGGGTTTTCCGTTTTTCCCACCAAACGGAATCCCACTCTTGCCTCTAATTGTCGGTAGCCTTTTTCCACATCCTCGATCCGTTCCAAAAAGTACAGCACAACTTTGGGAGCGCCCCGGTAACTGATACCCGTCGARACAGTGCTATCCATTCCCTCACTGCTACCCCCACCCTCGTAGTGGATTTGTAGGATTTGCCTAATTAACTCCTTGTCGTTCCCCGTCAAGACAACTGATTTGTTCTCAGAGCGATCGGGAAAATATTCTATTGTGCGGTGAAGCCCGACATCTTTTGCTGTTTTTCGGGCGGAAGGTTTCCATTCAATGTAAGCCGGGCGAGAGCCTACCTCGTTCCTCCATTTGCTTATTGTTTCCCCAGTGGAATTACTCACATTCGACGCGGGATAGTTAGTTCTTAATGTGGGGAGTTTTGGGTTCACTCTGTAGCGCAGTTCTGGATAACCCGCCGCCCAAACATCAAACCAATCCTCGAATTTTAGATCGCTGGCATTGAGAAGATGATCGAGCATCTTCTCCATCCATCCCAGTTGTGACAACTGCAATGCCAAGGCTGACTCAGAACCAGCCATCAGCAGTTTGTAATCTGGGTTTTTTCTGTCTGGCTGTAGTTGGTAAACGTTCCAGTTTGGCTGCAATTCTATTCGGACTCGTTCCGGCCGCTTATCTGATAGTTTCGTGATACGCCGTTGACGAGCCATCATGATGTAAGTTTGCTGAGTAAGTCTTCCAACTTCTGCCATTGATATCCCTCCTCTCAGGTGATGAATTTATACCGGTATCCACTCCTCATAAGTTCCCTGCTCTGACAACAACTCACCGAGGGTTTCAAAAAAAGTAGATGTCATTGTTTCTATACCCTCCCATTGTTGCTCATTCACCCAATCAAAATATTCATCTTCTTTAACTTTCGCCCAAGTTTCTTCTACTTTCTCCGAAACAATAAAAGGTGATTGCCCTTCCTTGCCCCAAGTATCTTCCTTATTCAACAACTTGGCTGCTACTTTTCTGGCGTTAATGTAAGTCATAACAAACAGTGCTTTTTTAACAACCTCTTGCACCGCATACCTCAGCGAGGATAACGCATCCACCAAAGTCTCTTTAATAGTCGGGTTAATCATACACATAGCGGCGATCGCACCTTCCCGAATCCTTAAACTTGTTGCCGCCGCACTACCCACCTTTCCCACCACTAAAGCCGCCAAAGATTTCCCGACTGTTTCCCCCAAGGGAACATATAAAGCATTAGCCGCTTGTTTTAAATCGTCCATCATTTTCTTGTCAGATGCTGCCCAATCAAAGTTATAGGCTTGAGAAACCCCTTGGGTCAATTTGCTCATCACTGTAGGTATTGTTACCCCTAAAAAACCGCCAACCAAAGCCGGGTGGGCTGCTACTAAACTCCCTACACCCGCACCAACAAACCCTAATGCTTGTCCGCCAACAACCAGCACAGTCCCAGCAATTAAACCACCCGCTAAAAGCCCCGCTACTTTAGGAACCAGAGGAGCCTCTTGTAGCCATTCTTTGAAAAAACCCCAGTTCCCTTTTTTGATGTTTTCTGCAATAACTAAAGCTCCGCCCTTGACACTACCCGCCCACTTCTTAAAATCAAAGGCTTTTAAACTTTGAATCTGCTGATAAAAAGGGGTCGAAAAAGCATTAAACCACTGTGCAGACATTGCACCGCCAGCTATAGCGGTTGAAGTTAGTTCTCTCTGGTCTATCCCTACAATATTAGACATAGTTTTAACCTATATTATCAGAATCGAATGGCAACAAGTCTCTACTTCGGCGAAATTCAGCTAGATTTTCCCTTGATGACAAATTGTCGGATTTGATTTGGCGATTCATCATTAACTCATCATTAGTTTTTAAGAGGCGGGGGCGCTCTGTTTTACTAGGAGGACTTTTGGGCTTGTCTTTAAACCTCGGTTCTGTCATCGCATTATAATAATTCATCAACCAAGAACGTTTAAACTCTTCAAAGTCGCCGCCCCCAACGGCTGAAGCCATATTTAAATAGTCTAAATGTAGCCGAAAATCCAAGACAGCGATCGCTTCCTCTATTCTGTTGTTGGTATCAGTTCTTAACCCGGCTTTTTCATCTTTTTTAGATGGTGGTTTCCTACCACTACCGGAATCGCTCGGAGGGCGATTAGAACCACGGGGGGGATTTCTTTTGGTCACGATTATGTCCTCAGTTTAGCTGCCA
>NZ_PKGG01000131.1:0-14817 GCF_046480465.1 Arthrospira sp. PCC 8006 | reverse complement strand
TCCGTCGGACAATGGCGGTAAAACTCAGGGGGAAGTTGCAATTGATTAAGCAGGTGACAATCCTGGGTAGTACAAAGGAGAATATCAACCCTATTATCCTGAGCATGATTAACCCCAAAAGCCTCACATTTACCAATATCAATAATACATTGACGTTGGTCATACAGTGCCCGCAATGCCGTTAAACCCATGGTTAATCCAATTAACCTTGGTCGCGGGTCCTTGCTGAGAGACCCGTGGGTAGCATCTCCCTGGGAGTTAAAAAAGTGGGGAATAGTAACTAAAATTCGCATGGGCGGCTTGACAATCTTGACGATAACATAAACTGCTAGAACCTAGGGACTCTCTCAAAGGGCTTGAGTCGGTGTCAAACGTGGTGTCCTGGGTTGACGGAGCGTAGCCGCTTGGGTCAGTAATGACTCCGCAAAAGCGATCGCCTCTTGAACCGATCGCCCACTGGCCAACTGAGCCAATTCTTCCCGTCGCCCCGGAGTATCCAGAGCCGTTACCCGCACCACCGTCCGCTGTTTAACAGCCTCCTCCTCCGTAGACCCCCCCAGACTTAGGTTAGGATTAGGAATCACCACCTTCGCCACCCGAAAATGATGATCCGCCATAGCCGCCACCAGAGGTTGATGAGTCACACACAGAACCTGATGATAATCACTAAGCTGGTATAATTTTTGAGCGATCGCCGTAGCCACCCGTCCCGACACCCCCACATCAATTTCATCAAAAACCAAAGTTCCCGACCCCTCAATTTGGGAAAAACAGGCTTTTAGCGCCAACAGAAACCGACTCATTTCCCCCCCAGAAGCCGTCTCACTCAAAGGTTGAATCGGTTCACCCGGATTAGGACTCAAACAGAATTGTATCTGGTCAGCCCCCATTGGTGATGGTGAAGTCGGCGTAATTTCCACCTGAAACCGCACACTATCCATAGCCAAAGGCTTCAACTCCTGAATCAGATGAATTTCCAGACCACGGGCGATTTTTTCACGTTCCCCCCTGAGAAGGTCGCAGGCTTGTTTAAGTTCCCCCTGCGCCTCAGAATACGCCTTCTCCAGAGTTTCCAGGGAATTTTCCCCATCCTCCAGTTGCACCAACTCCTCCTCAATCGCACTATAATAATCCATCACCTCCGCCAAAGTCTGACCATATTTCCGACAAATCTGTTTAAGGTCAGCAATGCGGTCTTCCACCTCCTGGAGTCTTTCCGGGTCCGACTCCAACTGTTCACCATAGCGCCCTATTTGCTGTCCCGCTTCCGTCACTTGGGCTAAAGCATCTTCCACCATAGCCAAAATAGGTTGCAGTTGCGAGTCATATTCCACCAAGTCCCGCAACACAGTTTCCGCCCGACTCAATAGATCCGCCGCCGCCACCTCTCCCTTATCATTCTGATAGAGGGCTTGATAAATCCCATAACTCTGGTGCTGTAACTCCACCACATGACTGAGGCGCTGTTGTTCCTGTTGTAGCTCATCCAACTCCCCCGCATCCGTCAGATTAGCATTTTGCAGTTCCTTAATTTGATATTGCAATAAATCTATACGCTGTAGCCGTTGCTGGGAGTCTTGGCGGCGCTTCTGGAGGGCGTTTTGCACCTCCCTAGCGCGCGTATAAGCCTGGCTAACCCTTTCGCGCAAGCCAATTGTATTGCTTCCCCCATACAAGTCTAACCATTCCCGTTGTAGTGCAGGCTTACCCAACTGTACCGTCTGACCTTGGGCGGTAATTTCCACAAAGCGATCGCGCAGACCATCTATGATAGTACGACTGACCAAAATCCCATTTAATCGGGATTTACTGCGAAACTTATCCTGATTTACCACCAATTCCCGACAACAGACCACCAGGGAACCATCTACCAGGTCAATTTCCTGTTCTCGAAACCAGTCTATCAGATCCGGGTTAACCTCAAAGCAAGCCTCCAAAATCGCGCGATCGCAACCTGTACGAATACTACGGCGATCGACCTTTCCCCCCAAAACCGCATCAACTGCATCCAAAATAATCGACTTACCCGCCCCAGTTTCCCCCGTAAACACATTTAACCCAGGTCCCAATTCCAGGTCGAGATGGTCAATTAAGGCAAAATTTTCGATCCGCAGTGATATCAACATATAGTCGATAGTAGCAAATTGTCCATAATCAACCCTTCCCAGTTCCTTCAACCCGATTGGTTCCCGACTCAGTTTAAAATCATATACCACCAGAGGTTGAATTTCTGTCGCAGATGCACTAAATTTTAGCCATCTGGCTGGTTGTCGTCAATTAGGGGGTAGTAGTAGCTTGGATCTGTATCAATCCCTGCTGAAACCGATTTTATTTAAAGGCCTGAAAGTCGATCCAGAGTGGGCCCATCATCAAACCTTGGAACTTCTCCATTGGATAGACACCCACAAATCAAACCTTCCCCTATCCTGGCTAGAATCGCAACTACAGCCCCGATTTAGCCTAGTTGACCCCCGACTCCAGCAAACCCTGTGGGGGCTAAATTTCATCAATCCCGTGGGGTTAGCCGCTGGTTTTGATAAAGACGGCGTGGCGGCGGGGTTATGGGGAAGTTTTGGCTTTGGCTTCACCGAATTAGGCACAGTGACCTTACACCCGCAACCCGGAAACCCGCGCCCGCGTCTGTTTCGGCTACTAGAAGATGAAGCAGTTTTAAATCGTATGGGGTTTAATAACCAAGGCGCTGCCGCCCTAGCCAACCGCTTACAGAATTATACCCCTTCTACCCTAGCTCCCACAATACCCCTAGGCATTAACTTAGGAAAATCGAAAATCACCCCCCTAGAGGAAGCAGCCAGCGACTATCTCGGGAGTTTCCAGCTATTGCGAGACCTAGGTGATTACTTTGTGGTGAATGTTTCCTCACCGAATACCCCCGGTTTGCGATCGCTACAAACCAGCACAGAACTCAATCAAATCCTAACAGTTCTACAACAGGAAAACATAGCACCATCGAAGCCCCTGTTAGTAAAAATTGCCCCCGACCTAGAATGGGAGGCGATCGATGATATAATCAAACTAGCCCGAACCCATAACCTAGCCGGTATCATTGCCACCAACACCACCATTAGTCGAGACCACCTCAAAACCCAATGGCTACCCCAAACCGGAAACCCCATAACTTCCGAAGCCGGCGGAATTAGTGGCGCACCCCTACGCCAAAGGTCTACCGCCGTCATTCGCCATATATGGCAACAAACCAACGGCGAAATTCCCATCATTGGCGTTGGTGGCATTTTCACCGCCGACGACGCTTGGGAAAAAATCACCGCTGGCGCTAGTCTCCTTCAAGTATACACCGGATGGGTTTACGAAGGTCCTCTCATGGTGCGTCGTCTTCTCACCGGACTCCTACACAAACTAGAAGACCACGGACTCAACCACATTTCCCAAGCCATAGGTCTAGCCAACTCTCACCCCCATTAAATTTAGCCACCATCTCTCAATCATGTTGGGTTTCACCCAACCTACATGGCTAGGGTTTTCGGAAGTAGGAAGTAGGTTGGGTGGAGGTACGAAACCCAACGCCACCATCTCTCCATCATGTTGGGTTTCACTGCGTTTCACCCAACCTACATGGCTAGGGTTTTCGGAAGTAGTCAACCACATTTCCGATATTCTGTAGGGGCGGGTTCCACAGTCAACCACATTTCCCAGCAGTAAGATTAATAAACCCGCCCCCCTCCACGGTCAACCCAACGCCACCATCTCTCCATCATGTTGGGTTTCACCCAACCTACATGGCTGAGGTTTTGGGGAGTAAGAGAAAATTACCACCGTTGATTCTGTTAATATGAATTTTTGGGAAAATTTAGTTACAATATGTAGTAACAGTCAAGGCATGGAATTTGAATGGGATGAAACTAAACGTCTGACGAACCTCCGCAAACATGGCATTGATTTTATTGATGTTCCCCTTGTTTTTGATGGAGATATCGTAACGTTTGAAGATGACCGATTCAATTATGGAGAGCAGAGGTTTGTGACTTTGGGTTTGTTACAAGGGCAAGTGGTCGCTATTGTCCATACAGAACAAGAAGAATATATTCGGATTATTTCTGCGAGAAAAGCTACTAAATATGAACAACAAATTTACTTCGAGCAACTCTCAAACTGACTGGAACCGCCTAGACCGGATGACTGATGAAGAAATTGATTTTTCTGATTGTCCAGAAATTACGCCAGAAATGGTTACTAAAGCAGTAGTTAGGCGAGGTTCATCTAATTATCAGACCAAAACACAAGTGACTTTAAGTATTGATAGTGATGTTTTAGACTGGTTTAAATCGCAAGGTCAGAGTTATCAGACTGAGATTAATCGTTTACTGCGATCGTATATGGAAGCCCAGCAATAGTCTTTTTTCCCCAATTTGAGTAGGTTGGGTGGAGGTACGAAACCCAACGCCACCATCTCTCCATCATGTTGGGTTTCACCCAACCTACATGGCTAGGGTTTTCGGAAGTAGTCAACCACATTTCCGATATTCTGTAGGGGCGGGTTCCACAGTCAACCACATTTCCCAGCAGTAAGATTAATAAACCCGCCCCCTCCACTCTCCACAGTCAACCTAACAACACCATCTCTCCATCATGTTGGGTTTCACCCAACCTACATGGCTAGGGTTTTCGGAAGTAGTCAACCACATTTCCGATATTCTGTAGGGGCGGGTTCCACAGTCAACCACATTTCCCAGCAGTAAGATTAATAAACCCGCCCCCTCCACAGTCMACMACAWWYCYGATAWTMTSWAGGGKCSGGYWYSACAGTCAACCACMWTYCCCACCAGTAAGATTAATAAACCCGCCCCCCTCCACGGTCAACCTAACAACACCATCTCTCCATCATGTTGGGTTTCACCCAACCTACATGGCTAAAATTATTAATTGTTAATTGTCCATTGTGGCTAATACATCAGCAATAGTCTGGGAAGGGACTCGATCGCTAATAGTGACTGTGCCAATTTCCCGAGGGAGAATAAACCGGACTTGACCATCTTTCACCTTCTTATCAGTTTGTAGGATATCGATGATTTCATCAATCTTTAATCCTTGGGGAAGATGAATAGGTAAACCTGCCTTTTTAATCAGTAATTCCTGGCGGCGATCGCTATCATTTCCCCATAATTGCATCTTTACCGCAATTTGACCAGCAGCAACCATCCCAATAGCCACCGCTTCCCCGTGTACCAATTCCAAATATCCTGTCAGACTCTCCACCCCATGACCGATAGTATGACCATAATTCAAAATCGCCCTCAGTCCCGATTCCTTTTCGTCCTTGCTAACCACATCAGCCTTACTTTGACAGGAACGGACTATAATTTCGGTCAGTAGTTCCCCGCTCAAATCATCAATGCTGTCGAGGTTATCTGCCTCTTCTAGGCGCTCAAATAACTGTTTATCCCAAATCACCCCATACTTAATCACCTCCGCCATTCCCGCCCGAAATTCTCGGACTGGTAGAGTTGTCAAAACTTCCGGGTCTATTACCACTAAACGGGGTTGATGAAAAGCGCCAATCAAATTTTTACCCTGGGGATGATTTACCCCTGTTTTCCCACCAATAGAAGCATCCACCATGGCTAATAGAGACGTGGGAACCTGTAGGACATTAATTCCCCGCAGCCAGGTAGCAGCAGCAAAGCCGGTCATATCTCCAATGACTCCCCCCCCCAAAGCGATCATAGTAGAACTACGTTCTAGGCGGTGTTCTAGGGCGCTATTATAGATAGATTGGACGGTGGAGAGTGTTTTATACTGTTCTCCAGCGGGAAGGACTACCGAGGACACCTGAAAGCCAGCATTCTCTATTGAGGCGATCGCCCTTTCTCCGTAATGTGCAAAAATTTCCGGGTTAGATACCAATAGGGCTTTTTTTCCTAACTTCAGGGAAGACATCAAAGACCCCAAGCGGTCTAAATTCCCCGCCGCCACAGAAATATCATAGGACATTGGCCCTAAATTAACCCGAATCACAGACGACATGATGGCTTCCTCGTAAATTCCGCTAATTTCCCATTAGAGGCTGTATTCTAGCGCACCTCGTGTTTCAATGGAAGATGCAAAAGTTGACTTATCGGGAGATATTGACCATGACCATTGATGGTGCGATCGCTTATGCTTTACTGTATGTAGTAGCTATAGGCGCGGCGGCTGGCATTATGTTCACCCTGCGACTGGTAAAACTGATCTAAATAGTCTCATAGACTGATAATGCTGTATCTGCGAACTTAATCTGATTCGCCGATGCAGCATTAATCTATGATCGGGGAAATCAGCGATTTTCCGTATTGAGTTGTTTCTCCAATTTACGACTGGCTAAAGACATTAAATAACAGAATAGCCAGTAGAGGATACCCACGAATAGATAAACCTCCGCATAGCGTCCCAAAAATCGCGGGTTAGCTAAAATTGAACGGCTGATCCCTAGCAATTCTACCAGTCCGACTATGGCTAATAGGGTGGTATCTTGAAACAGGCTAATAAACTGACCTACAATGGAAGGGATGGAGATTTTTAAGGCTTGGGGTAAGATGATTAAAGCCATAGTTAAAGGTGCATTAATACCTAGGGCTTTGGCGGCTTCATATTGACCTCTGGGGATGGCTTGTAGTCCGCCTCGGACGTTTTCTGCTAGGTAGGCTGAACTAAACATGGTTAAACCTACGATCGCCCTCAAAATGCGATCGGGTCGCATTCCTTCTGGTAAAAATAGGGGGAGAAGAATTTGACCCATAAACAGGATGGTAATTAGGGGTAAGCCTCTGATAACTTCAATATAGGCGATAGATAATCCTCTAATTACTGGTAAATCACTTTGTCTACCTAAAGCTAATAAAACCCCCAGGGGAAAACATAGTAAAATGCTAATTACTGACATCAGCAGGGTTAGCATTAATCCTCCCCATAGGTCGGTGGAAACTCCCCTTAATCCTAAGCCGCCACCTATTAACCACAGGCTGATAATTAATAGCATAAACCAAGAAAATGGCAGCCATTTTCCTAGTTGCGGTTTCCGGCTGGCAATTTTGCGCCCTCCCCAACTGCTAACTACTAGGATAAATAATAGGGCGATCGCCATTATACGATAAGGTATCGGAGTTGGTACTAAAGCCATTAACATGGCGACCACACTCAGGGAAATGACAATATTTTGGCTGAAGAGGATGGTTTGGCGGCGGGCTAAAAATCCCCAGGTCAAACCTGATAAAATGCTAACTATTCCCAACAATAACCACAAGCGCCAATATTGATCACTGGGAAACCGACCGACCATAAATAAGTGCAAATTGGCGGGAATTACTTCCCATTGAGCGGTAACTCTCGCCCAGGATACAAAGCCTACTAACATCCACAGTAGGAAACTGGCGATCGCCATGGTAAATAACCCATTATACCAGGTATTAAACAGGTTATCACGCAGCCATTGGGGAAAGTCTCTTGACTGGGAAGGGGCTTGACGGGTTAAGGTAGGTTGAGGATTGGCTGTCATTTTCAGAATAGGTAATTATTAACTGTGATGGTGGGGAAGTGTGAGGGGTTTTAAAAGTTTCTTAAACCCCCTGCTATTCTTGGTTAACTGTAGTTATCTTTCCTGAAGTTGAACCCGGCGATTAAGGAAGTTCATAAATAGGGAAATAATCAGGTTGATGGTTAGATAGGTTGCCATAATAATTAGCATGACTTCTACCGCCCTCCCACTCTGGTTAAAGGTGGTATTGGCAACATTATACAGGTCAGCGTAAGCTACAGCGATCGCTAAACTGGAATTTTTTGCCAAGTTCAAATATTGACTATTGAGAGGAGGAATAATCACCCGCAAAGCCTGGGGAAATACGACTAGACGCATGACTAAACCTGGTTTTAACCCTAGAGACCGGGCGGCTTCCCATTGTCCTTTGGCTACAGATTGAATCCCGGCGCGAACAATTTCGGCAATGTAAGCGGCAGTATAAAATACTAACCCCACTAACAAAGCACTAAATTCAATAGTTAGCCTGATACCACCTCGTAAAACCGGATTATTTTCGGTTCCGGTGATGGCGGGAACTTCCCAACCAAAACCAAACAGGATGATTAACAACGATACTAAGGCGATGATACCTAGGGCGATTAATTGCGGTTGACCAGAAGCACCCTTTTCTACCATGATTTTAGTGCGTTGTTTCCATATCCAAAATGAGGCGATCGCCGCTATTACCAAAAACCCTAACCACACCCAGATTAAAGAACTAGATGGCCAAGGAATGAAAATCCCCCGCTGAGTTAGGAAAATCGCATCAAAAACCCCCAGGCGATCGCTAACTGAGGGTAGTTGTAGAAATATCCCATACCAGAATAGTAGTTGTAGCAGTAGGGGTGTATTTCTGACTATTTCTACATATACTAACCCAATTTGACGCACTAGCCAGTTACTGGAAAAATAGGAAATTCCCGCAATAATTCCGACAATGGTAGTTAGGATAATCCCAAAAAACATCACTCGCAGCGTGTTTACTAAACCCGCTAGGAGAACCTGTCTATAAGGGTCCGTCGGTTGGTAGGGGATGATACTTTCACCGATCGCAAATCCGGCGGTACTATTTAAAAATCCGAATCCGAACCTAATTCCGCTTCTTTGTAGGTTCTGATTCAGGTTCATGGTAAATATACTAATAATCGCGATCACAATTACTAGGATGATTACCTGAAACGCAATTTTCCCAAAGCGATCGTCTCGCCAAAGGGGGATTTTTGGTTGATTTGGATTCGTTGTCATTTTCCCTGATTTGTGATTTGGGGTGCGGAGTTTTCAGCATAATTAACTACTCCTAAAATAGCCGTCAAAATTGCTACGAATTAACTACTGATTTTTAGACGGTTATTGAGAGTCTTTATCATTAGTTAATTTTCCCGCCCACAATAACTGGGATGATCATAATACAAAATTAGCCCATGGAGTTCACTGGCAACTAACGAGGAAAACCTGAGACATGGCGGCGACCACCTAGAGGGGTTTATTTTCTAGAGATGACCCCCTGATGGTTTCCCCAGAGACCAGGTAAAATCAGGCTATGGGAAAAATTCCATCAGACTTGACACGGACTTAGTGAGAATATATACGAATAATGCCCTATGATGGTAGGGGGNTATTGATTACAAAGTTTATCAATAAACCCGGCACACAGTTAAAGGAAGGTTAACAGAACTAACGATGTCTGAGTCTGCTATCTTGGATATGGTAGGAATATCAAAGCAGTATCCCAACACTAACACCCCCGCCGTCGAGGATATAAGCATCACCTTGAACCACGGAGATATCCTGGGTCTATTGGGTCCGTCTGGATGTGGTAAAACTACTCTGTTGCGAATAATTGCAGGGTTTGAACAGCCAGATAGGGGAGTGGTAGAGATTGCGGGACAGGTGGTTTCTGGGTCTAAAGAGTGGATTCCCCCAGAACGTCGGGGGGTGGGTATGGTGTTCCAGAATTATGCCTTGTTTCCTCACCTGACAGTAGCCCAAAATATTGCTTTTGGTTTGGAAATTCTCCGCAAAAAATCCCCCAAACAACTACAGTTGCGAGTGGCGGAAGTGTTAGAATTGGTGGGTTTGTCGGGATATGCCGATCGCTATCCCCATGAAATCTCTGGGGGACAGCAGCAACGGGTGGCTTTAGCACGAGCCTTGGCTCCTGGTCCTACGTTGGTGTTATTGGATGAACCCCTGAGTAATTTAGATGTACAAGTGCGGCTGAAATTGCGTCAGGAATTGCGCCAAATTCTGAAAGCAGCAAGAGCATCAGCGGTGTTTGTTACCCATGACCAGGAAGAGGCTTTATCAATTTCTGACTGGGTGGCGGTAATGCGCCATGGACATTTGGAACAGTGGGGGACTCCAGAGAAAATTTACCTAGAACCGGCTTCTCGGTTTGTGGCGGAGTTTGTTACCCAGGCTAATTTTATCCCAGCTCAACGCCGGGGGAATTTGTGGGAAACTGAGGTGGGTTGTTTTGCGATCGCCTCTAATGATGATTCCGATATAACTGAAAAAGCAGATTTGATGGTGCGACAAGAAGATTTTATCCTCAAACCTGACGAAACGGCTTCGGTGGTGATTCGCGATCGCCAGTTTTTGGGTCGCGAACTTCATTATTGTTTACAGGTTCCTTCTGGAGGTGAACTGATTGCTCGTACTCCCTTCGGAGGGCGATCGCTTCCTGTCGGTATGCGGGTACAGGTGATGTTTCCTCAAGACTCCGTGCGCGTGTTTCCCGCTGTTTCCGGCTCTGAGACTCGGACATCAGCTTATGTCTCGGCTCCCCATTAGGGTAATACCCCCGAATTTTGCTTTACAAAACTTTAAATTTTTCCGGTTCTGATCACAAAGATTAACTATAGGTTGAATTGTGATCGATTTTTGGTAAGATGTGGTTAGACCAGCTAAGTTGTATAACGGCTGAGGAGGGGGTAATGCCAAGAAAGAAAAAACGGGGAGTCACGACTTTGTATTCAGAAACTAAGGTAAAAATTGGGGTGTCACTGACACCAACAGGAGCTAAATTATTAAGCACAACTGCTAAGGAGTTGGGTCTGTCGCGTTCGGAATTTGTCGAACGTATTGCTAGGGGTGACTTTAATATCTCTATGGATGAAGAAGGCACAACTATTAGCCTGGCTAACACCAATACACAAACAGAAGTTGATTCTCAATCAGATGATAGCCCGGCTCTTACGGCAGAATTAGAAAAGCGATCGGCTGAATATGATCAACTTCAGCAGGAATACGAAACTCTGCAAAAACAAGTTATAGAACAGGCGAATACTATCGCTGAACTCGAACAAAAACTAGGTCAGTTGCCAGAATTACAAGTGCAACTGGAAAATAGTGTTCCGGCTAAGGAGTATCATGACGTTCAGCAAGAACTCCAACAACATAAAGACTCAATTACTGACCTTAAAAAACAGCTTAAACGGATTGTAGAACTTGAGAGTAAACTGGCGAACACGGTTTCACTCGAAGACCATGAAGCCCTGAAACAGCAAAATCAGAAAACTATTAATCAACTCCAAAGCCAACTGGGTGACTCTCAAAAGCTACAACAGCAATTGGAACAGCAGAAATCTACTGTGGCTGATTTACAATCACAGTTAAAACACACTGTGGCGGCTGAGGTTCACCAAAAGCTACAACAGCAATTGGAACAGCAGAAATCTACTGTGGCTGATTTACAATCTCAGTTAAAACAAACTGTGGCGGCTGAGGTTCACCAAAAGCTACAACAGCAATTGGAACAGCAGAAATCTACTGTGGCTGATTTACAATCACAGTTAAAACAAACTGTGGCGGCTGAGGTTCACCAAAAGCTACAACAGCAATTGGAACAGCAGAAATCTACTGTGGCTGATTTACAATCACAGTTATCTGCAAGTGTTTCCAGAGACAGCTATCAGAAACTAGAACAGGAAGCAGAACAACACAAAAATCTGATTAATCAGTTACAAGAACAGTTAGAAAATCGACAAGCCGAAATCACTGAGGTTCAGCAAAAACTTACTCGCATTGCGGAACTGGAAGGGATGCTATCACAAACTGTTCCGGCGGATAAGTATAGCGCTTTACAAATACAATCAGAACATCAGCGCTATATGGTTGAAACCATGAAAAAACAGTTGTGGGATTTGGTTAGTTCAGACCATAACCTAGAGTTGGGTGAACTGGAAACTGTTGATGGTCTGGTTAAATGCTGTGGTGTAGTTAGGCAAAAATTAGAGTCACAGGCGCGGGCGATTTCTGCTTTACAACAAAGAACTCAGGAGTTGCAGAGTTTGGCAATGTTGGCTGAGTCTCATTTGAATAAGTGGAGTAACCGCATTTTTTCTAAGACTTATTAATGGCTGCTGTTGGTTTCTATCTTGGTTAATTGAAAGGCTAATAAATGGGCGCATCAGTTTAGATGAAATGCGCCCCTGGTCTCTTGAATCTTTAACAGGTAGGTGAGTGATTATTAAACAGTTAACTGTTCGATCGCCTTTGTTTCGGGGTTAATGGACATTTTTTTGAGCCAGCTATAGTTAGCACCTAAAGCACCGAAAAAGGTTTGATGTACGGCATAATTAACCCCAAATTCCTCACAAACTTCTGCTAAAATCGGAGCAATTTTAGGATAGTGAATGTGGCAGATATGAGGAAATAGATGGTGGACGGCTTGATAGTTTAATCCCCCTACATACCAGTTAATAATTGGGTTTTTGGGGGCAAAATCAACGGTGGTTTTTACTTGTGCGATCGCCCATTCATCATCAATGTGTAAATTGTCGGGGTCTAAAAATTCCGCCGGTTCAATGACATGGGCTAACATAAATACCACACAGGCGACCAGTCCATGGGTCATATAGACAATAGAAGCGCCGATAACGGCTTCTAAGGGAGAATAACCAACGGCGATCGGGATGATTAAAAACACAGCCACACCGAAGGCTTTAAAGGCGAGTAAGGTTGCTATATCTACCCATGTTGGGGTGGGGATTTTATGGTCATGATATTGGCGCTTAAATAGCATAGTTTGCACATCTGCTATAGACCAATAGTAGGGAATGAACGGATAGACAAACCAAATGAACAGATGTTGATAGCGATGATACCAGCGATATTCCATGCTAGGAGACATCCGCACCAATTCATCCCCATGAATTTCTACGTCATGGCCTAGAATGTTGGTGTAGGTATGATGAAGCACATTGTGGCGAAACTTCCATAAATAACTAGAAACTCCGATCGCATCATGGGTTAATCCAGATAGATAATTCACCCATTGATATTTAGAATAACCGCCATGATTTCCGTCATGGCTAATATTAAAACCGACGGCGGAAACTCCAAAACCTAACACAATGCAACCCAGTAGTTTCATCCACAGCACATCAGGGCCAAAAACCACGAAGGTCCAAGCTGATACTACCCAAGCCAGAATAATTGCTGTTTTGAGGTACATGGCGGGGTTATCACGGGGGGAAATATTCTCCGCTTCAAAATAAGCGTTTACTCGACGATTTAGTTCTTTGCGGAACCCAATACTTTTCCCAAAAGTTACTTTTGACGTTGTTGATGTCATTAAACCTAAATTTTATTGATCACAAGCATGAGATTATAACACTGGTGGCAAAAAAAAACCTCACTGTCAACCCAGGCCCCTAAAAATTAAGGTTTTTTTAAGACTTTTGTGGAGATAGCCCACACCTGGGCCAACAATTAGGGAATCATTAAACTTGATTATATTTCGCAAATATCAACAGTGGATAACATAGGCAAATGTCAATAATTGCTGGCAAAATTAGTCACAAAAAAATTGGTGTTTTGGCAAATTTATTGTATAATTCAACTGGGGATATTAACCTTAAATATCCTCACCTGAAATAGGAGAAAGTTATGCAAGAAATGTATCAGGGGGCAACGGGACTGCGACAACGTATCGCCCAGCTATCAGCAAATCCTAATGCTCAAGCCATTGCCATTGGAGTGACAGCAGTAGCGCTGACTCCGGTGGTTTTGCCCCTGGTTAAGCCAGTTCTGAAGGCTACGATTAAATCGGGTGTGACTTTGTTTGAAAAAGCTAAAGTCGCTATGGCTGAAACTGGGGAAATGGTGGCAGACATAGCAGCAGAAGCCAAAGCGGAAGCCTTGACAGAAGCTCAAAAGAGAGCGAGTTTAAAGTCGGCTATTTCCACGCCGCAACTCTCCCCAAACCAGGAATAAGCTAAAGGAGGATGTAGGCTATAGTTTAGAGGTGGCTTGAATATTCTATCAGCCACCTGTTGATCTATGGTGATTAATTCATAACTGATAATTCGTGAGCATTCCCATGGTTGAAAGCCTCAGCAATCATAGGCTTATAGATGGAATCGGGTAACTCCCGTTCCTTAGCTTCTGCTATCCACTGGGAGAGTGGAATTTCTCGACGACGTGATGATGATAACCGGGGCTTACTAACTGTCTTGGTGTTTGTTTGAGAAATTTTAGTGATAGCTGGCAGGAGTTTCGGCCCTAAGACCAAGACCCCTAGGCCCACCCAAGTTAAGGGATGATTGCCATGTCCATCCTCGATCATCTCTTTGAAATGAAAGGTGAGTACCGATTTTTCCAAATGAATCAGAGACATAACCTGTTCGACTGAAATATAATAAGATCAACATTCTGCTATTTATCAGGTTAGCAGGATTTTGCACATAACTGATAACTATTTGCAACAATTTTTATCCGGCTAGGAACTAGCCCAACCCAGAGGGCAGGTTTATTAGTGTATCGATTAATTAGCCGGTGGGGGGCGGGTTTATTAGTCTTCTGGTGACTAGATATAATTGACGGCGGAACCCAAAGGGCGGGTTTATTAGTCTTCTGGTGACTAAATATAATTGACGGTGGAGGCGCGCCCCTACAATTATCGGGGGCGGGTTTATTAGTCTTCTGGTGACTAAATATAATTGACGGTGGAACCCAGAGGGCGGGTTTATTAGTCTTCTGGTGACTAGATATAATTGACGGTGGAGGCGCGCCCCTACAATTATCGGTTGTCCATTATCCTATGGATTAATTAGCCGGTGGGGGGCGGGTTTATTAGTCTTCTGGTGACTAGATATAATTGACGGYGGAACCCGCCCCTACAATTATCGGGGGCGGGTTTATTAGTCTTCTGGTGACTAAATATAATTGACGGTGGAGGCGCGCCCCTACAATTATCCGTTGTCCATTATCCTATGGATTAATTAGCCGGTGGGGGGCGGGTTTATTAGTCTTCTGGTGACTAGATATAATTGACGGTGGAG
>NZ_PKGG01000420.1:0-1890 GCF_046480465.1 Arthrospira sp. PCC 8006 | reverse complement strand
CTGCGATAAGTAGGAGTGTTATGACGAAAGCGAGAGTAATGGAGAAATCCATGAGACTACGTGTTGTATATAGCTCCCAAAGTTGAAGTCACAAAGCAGGGGGTTGTAACCCTGTTCCTATTGACAATAGGGTGTCCACATCAGGAGCCGTGTGATGTGAAAGTATCAAGCACGGTTTGGAATTGGAGTTGGGGAAGGCTACTTCCCTTGCGACCATAACATCGATTGTGGGGCTTTTCGAGGAGCGATCGCAAACGACCTGGCTGCTTTTTCACTTGCAAGCGATCGTTGAGATCGAAATCCAAACGTAATATATCACTCCCAACACTATCGAGAATTTGATTGCCAATATCTTCGGAATTTTGGGAAGCAGGATTTAAGAAGATGTCCGGTAGACGCTGAACCCAACCCAGAGAACTCCATCCCTTGATTTCTTCATAGCTGTAGGGACAAGTGGTGTTGCCAGTTCCGATGGAGAGTACGGCAATATCTTTTAAAGTTAATCCGTTATTTTTTTCCAGCAACAAAGCGGGGTCTGCCTCATTTGCTTGAGCCAGTTGACCGCCGCTAATGTTAATCACATGGGCACCTTGTTCAAGGGCTTGATTGATTTGCCGTGCCAGGTCTAGCTGGGAAAGAGAATCTGGGCGGCGATCGGAAAATACTGGCAAAATTAGACCGCGACAACCCGGAGCGATACGGTTGAGGCGGTGATTTTTTGATGTCTTGGATCTTCTGTTAATATCTTTCGTAATTTCTCAAATTAATTAATCGATTCTATGTCCCCAAAAAAGGTGCGATCGCACCGGAACATTTTCCAGAAATTACCAGGCGATCGCACTTATGCAGAACCGTGGGCTTTTAGTAAAATAAATTCACCAGTTTGGCGAGGGAACCTGTGGCTGCTTGCGCTTCCTCTTTCAGCACAGTCACTGGATCGGTACCACCCAGCTTTCTCTGAGCTTTTCGATCACATGGCGAACCTTCAAAACCTTGCACATTAGGATTGGTGCATACATATTCCGCCAAAGCGGCTATGGTTCGGCTATTACCGCGACTTCCTATCTATCTGACTCATCGATTATACTTCTGGCTTTATCTACACCCCTAAAACGCAGATTTAATTCAATTTTGGAATTTTTTGAGTTATGGTATTTTCCCAAATGAAGCCCCATCAAAAAAGGGAGCGATCGCCCCCCTTTTGACTAAGTATGATCAGGGCGATCGCTTAGTAAAATAGTGCTGTTAACCCAAAAGATTCACGATATCAGGTGAGAGAATACCAATTGCTTTCGCCCAGGTATCATTAAACAATTTACCGACTCCTATCTCATGTTTTTTAGTCCAATCTTTGACAAACCAAAATTGGTAGTCAGCCGCAATTTGAAACAGATGGAGATCGCTGGCAGCTTGAATGTATAAGGAACCGTAGCGATTTATCGCTTCCAGAACAATTGGATGGTCAAATTTACCTTTAAGCACCGTTTCTTCGTCAGGTTCTTTGCGGGTATCAATGGCAATTTTGGGTTTTTCAAGAGCTACCTTGTTCATTTCCTCTTTCCATTTCTCAGCCGAGTGGTATCGGGGACAATTTTTTTGATTGTCAATTTCAATTGGTGAGGAAATCGCCTTTTGTGCTGCGGCTAGTTGACTCTTTTTATCTTGGGGGCGAAACTGACTGCCACTTGCCTGAGAAAATAAGCTACATAACTCAAGAAAAGCATGGTTGTATTCCGTAGGATTATCACGCTATAATGACCATGCACTTTTGGGACTCCAGCAGGGTTTATAGCGATATTTAACGAAGCTGTAATCGGGAAAATGTCCCATCCATCCATGTCCTACATAGCAGGGAGGTACATTGGGAGCAGCTTGCCAATTTTCATGAGA
>NZ_PKGG01000296.1:0-5028 GCF_046480465.1 Arthrospira sp. PCC 8006 | reverse complement strand
TATTTCAATTGCGGGGACGCTTGAAAGAAGAGATTATCGCTAAATTGCGACATATACGGGGTTCCGGTGAGGTTAAAAAAGACAGCAAAACCTCCCAAGTATCCCCATCTATCAAAGGTTATCAACCTCCTGTTGTTAGTGGATATTGGCAGTATAACCAACAGTTAGAATCTTCTTTAGTCGTGATTTCACCACCACCAGGAAGCGAGACAGTTTTGGATGTTTTGGGTCCAATTCCTCTGGGGACTACAGCTACGGCGGCGGATGTGGTTATGCAGTATTTAGACACCATTTATAAAAATGTTAGCGATCGGGCCGTTTTGATGGGATTAAATCGGGAGTCGGAAGGCTAATTTATCGGCAAAATAGATGCGATCGTCCGAGGGAGGTCTTGGGGTTCATTAATCATCAAATCCGGCTGATATTGAGCCAGGATATTAGCAGAGTTAAACCCCCAAGTGACTGCTATACTATAGATTTTCGACTTGTGCGCTGCTGTGATATCTCTGGTTTCATCTCCCACATAAACGGCTTGATGTTTGGGGATATTTTGCTGTTTGAGTAGGCGGTTAATAATTCGGTGTTTACCGAATAGTGTGGACTCAGAGTTGATATCATCAAAAAGTCCCAAAATACCATGTCGGTTTAACACAAATTCCACATTATTTCGCGAGTTAGATGTGATAATATATAGTTGACAGCCTTGGCGTTTCAGGTCCTGTAACGCTTCGGGAATACCCGGAAATAGAGAAATCGACCCGAGATTATTTTGTAATTCCTTCTGGACTCGGCGCAGGAGTCGGGGAATTTTGAATAGGGAAATATTGGACAGCTTAATAATTTGGCGATAATTGAGGTTTTGTAATTTGTCTAAATCACTAGCTGTGGTGGGGGAATATCCAAAATCTTCCGCCAGGTCGTTGATGATGCTAATCACCACTTCCAAGGTATCAGCTAAAGTCCCATCAAAGTCAAATATGATAATTTTTTGATAGCGATCGGCCATAGGGTTTAAGATATCCTTAAAAATGGCTATCATCAGTATACTACCCCCACCATAACATTTAACTCAGATAGAGATGAGATGAACCCCAACCCAAATGGCTTTTAACTATATTAACCGCAATTCTCACCTGACTAGCCCCCATCGAAATTTTATAGGGTTTATGAGGGTTTTTCGGATTAGGATCTATAGTTACCACGTTATTTTCCCATAGGCGACTCTCCCGCGACCAGTCAAGTTGCGCCAACTCAGATATTTGATTTCGATTAAACTCATTTTGCTGACCGTCATAGGTCATATATAACAGTCGCCCCAGTATTTCCAAGCCCACCCGAAAACCCAATAAATATTTTTCCTTAAAATTCGCCACTTCTTCAACCGTTAATTCATCCACACTCTGATTAGCAATATGTGATGTTACCAGACATTCCGAAAAAAACTGATTCAGACATTGAGTTAATTCATGGGATGCCATTTCTACATCATAATCTTCTAAGTCATTATCCGGCTGATTAGTAAAAGCACAACTAACCAAATTAACAATATAAGCATTAGTATAAATCAACTTCTGCTTAGTGGAAGGGCTTTTTTTCACCTTCTCAGTTTTCCCATAAAACATCGAAACGCGATTCACCAAATTTTTGGTAATACCAATACGACCCGAATGTTCCCCAAAAGAAACCAGCAAAGATTTATCTAATTGTCTGGCTTGCGCCATATCCCTAAAATCGGTCTGACACTGATTAAAATTCTCCTCCAAAACCAAAGTAATCGGAAAATCATCCTCACCGATTAACTTTCCTAAATCACTTTCAATTAATTGATGAATCGCCGTTTTGCGGTGTTGTCCATCAGTGATATCTAACTTATGACCACGGGGAATTACCACAAAACACACGCCTCTACCCAAGTCAATAATTTGGATATCTTCAGGATTAACATTAGCTGTCAATGTTCCCAAAATCCAGGGTTGATTTTTCTGAACACGCTGGAGAATATAGTCTTTAATTTCCTCAGCATGACCTTTAATCTCCGGTCGATTTTTGCCAGAGTCCGGGTCATTTCCCAGGGAGGGTCGCGCCTGTAGGAGAGTTGGTAAATCTTGGGCTGGGACATTAATTTGAATCATTTTTCGCCCTCCCTGGCGACACATCAACCCCAAATAACACCTTTCGCGGAAGTATTCAGTATAAAAGGGTGCTACCAAATTGTCGATTTTATGGAGAGGTTCATCATTAGCCATGGTTTAATTAGTTGTTATTAATTTAATATCTATGGCTAGATCATATCACAAATCTATAGGGTCAGGTAATCCTACTTCTCTCGGTTTAACTATCCGACCCTCAAAATTAATCGCCCGATTTTCAAAAGTGCGCGCCTCAGCCAATTGTTTCCGTAGAATTGCCTCATCCATTAATTCGGTGATTTCTCCTAGTAAATAAACAATTAAATTTGTAGCCAAAGACCGACCAGCTACTCGGACGCGGCGTTTATTGGGATCATATAATACCCCATACCATATAGATTGAGGGTATTCAATATGATTAAAACCACCCTCTTCATCAAATTTAACTAACTTTTGAAATACGGTTTCCAATGGTTGTTTATGGTGAAAGACTACCTTACCAATACCATGAGCGATCGCTATTTGTCCAACTGGTCTAAACAAAATATTTCCTAATCCTGGGGGGCGTTCAAATCCGAATCTTCTCAAATCGGGAGTTTCCATTTCTTGTGTCAGTTTTTGATAACTGGGTAAACTCGCCAAACCATCAAATAAAACCATTAATTCCTGAATCCCTGATGCCAACTCTTCCGGTTCGGGACGGTAGGGAACTAAACCCGGTTGTGTGGCTTTCCAGCCCTGAAATTTGGGGTGATAACCTAGATATAATTCCGCCATATCTCGTAAGGCTTGTAAGGTGGTTAATACTGTTGATTTGGTGGCAACCGTGGCGCTATCCCAGTTAATCCGAGGCTTACGTCCGGGTTCATCTTTGAGTAGGGGATGATTAACGGCTACCTGACGACAAACAATCGAAAAGCCGTCATTTTCATCTAATGCAGCCAACTGTCCTTTACTGAGTTTAACTGCCATTTGATTAAGATGTACAAAAATAGACCTAATCCGCCTTTGTGCCTGTTGTCTAGTTTCTCCAGGTAAGACAGCCGGGATAAATTCAATGCCAATAGTTTCCTGGTTTAACTCGGCTAGTTTCTGTTCTGGCTGTATATTTTCTATCGGCAAATTATCCCAATTTATTGGTTCACCTACCGGCTTTTTCAATTTACTATAGGGTTGTAATTGGTGGGTGTTTAATAATTCTATAACTCCCTGAATTCCCATAAGTCTATGCTGTCCATCTAAAGCAAAGACAGACACGGGGGATGATAAATCTAATATGCCTATTTTTCCATGTTCATCTAATGGTATATATTCGGCTGCTGAACAGGTAGCTTGTCCGTTTTTATCCCATTGTGGCGCTTTCGGGTTATCTACCCAATCGGGACTAATAACGACGACGAGGGGGGGGAATTTTCGATCCCAATTGTGGGTAATGAGGTATTGCACCAGGATAGCTTGACGTGACCAGTCTAGGGGTCGCTGTAGGATAGCATCAATGGTTTCTGCACCTCTTTCTATGTTTTGGGTTTCCCGGTCAATATGACTTTTAAATAGGGGTAATTCGGAAGCATAACCAATTTCACGGGCGGCCCATTTCAGGCTGACTGCGCCTATATATCCTTGGGTGACTCCCATTGATGTGGGTTGAACTAAAATGCGATCGCTATTATTTACCAACTGGGTTAGCAATTGTCCTAGTTCCCCCGGCTGGACTTCTGATTGTAGGTTCCTTGCGATCGTCATAGCTATTGTACTACTATACTGATATGGTTTTTAAAAACTTCTGTGCCCACCCATATACTATCCTATATGGGGCATTTCGGCAAGGCTATTCTATCTGTTAGGAGGTAAAATGTCTTCAGAAGACGAACAAGAAGTTAAGGATCTTGAATATTACTGTAGGTGTATCAGAGAAATTAAAGTGTATACTAATACCAAGCTAGGAGTTAAATGTCGTAATCAGCCCGCTTTGCTACTATCAGTTATTCATTTAATAGCTAAAGGCAAAATTGCTGAAAACAAAATAATTATTACTGAAGATTTAATTAATGTTTTTAAAAAGTATTGGTCTGTCTCATCAGACACCAGTTTTAAAGGCAGTGATTTGGCTTTACCGTTTTTTCATTTAAAAAATGGAAAAAAAAATGGACAGTATAAGTTTTGGCATCTCCAATATAGTTCTGAATATGATGGTGGCAGACCTCAAACCATACCCAAACTAAGGCATGATATTGATTATGCTTATCTCGATGAAGAAATGTTTCAATTGATTGTCAATCATGATTATCGGCAAAAAATAGTAGATCAATTAATCACTTTTTGGTTTGCTAAGGAACAAGAAATCTTTGAGTCAATCTTTGAATTTTATCAACCGTAATTTGATATTGTTTATCAAATTCTTCACTATCCACATATTAAATTATTAGCTAAATCCATGAATACATTTTCACAGCTTCCAATTATCCCAGAAAACATTCAACAATCAAAGAATAGTACCAGAACAGTTCAAGAGTTTTTACAAGATGTGGAAATACTGCAACAAGAAATCAGGGAATTATACGTTGAAGACAAAACACCCTTAGTTATTGGCTGGAGTGGAGGCAAAGATAGTACAGCAGTCCTTCAATTAATTTGGAATGCTATTGCTTTTTTACCTGATGAAGAAAGGACTAGAAAAATTTATGTTCTCACCAATGATACTTTAGTTGAAAACCCAATTATTTCTGCCTGGATTCGCAATTCTCTGCAGCAAATAACCATAGCGGCAAAACAGCAGAAAATGCCGATAGAAACTCATTTAACTTATCCAGCAATTAAAGATACATTTTGGTGCTGTCTAATAGGTAAAGGATATCCTGCACCTAGAAATGGGTTTAGATGGTGTACGGAAAGACTCAAA
>NZ_PKGG01000083.1:0-19960 GCF_046480465.1 Arthrospira sp. PCC 8006 | reverse complement strand
CAATTCCAACACTGAAGCCAGGTCAGACTCTAGTGCTAGACAATGCAACGTTTCATAAAGGGGGACGGATTCCTGAGCTAGTGGAGGCGGCTCAATGCCGTTTGCTCTATCTACCACCTTATTCGCCAGACCTCAACAAGATAGAGAAATGTTGGTCGTGGTTGAAAGCCCGCATTCGCCATTGCACGTGAGCAGTTTGATTCTCTCGATGATGCCATGGATTCTGTTCTCAAGGCTGCGTCCTAACCGTATTGACGAGTGCTATAATGTTCTTAACAAGCTCGAACCTTTGTTTTGAAGAGATTGCTCTTACTCCATCAACTCCGGCTGTCTTCTTGCCTTGACCCGCCTGGGGGGCGGGTTTATTAAGCTGACTGTTGGGAAGCATGGCTGACCGTGGAACCCGCCCCTACAGCCGAACTGCTAAGAGTCGGGCATAATATGATTTCACCAATAGACGTTGCCACCTTCTAGCCTTTGCATCCTGTCCCGATTTAGCTGCTTGAAATATACTCTTTTGGAGCTTGAAAACTTTCCGCTGAACTTTCGCCCATGGGATTGTCTTCCATGTGTTGGTCGTAGTCTTGATTGGTTTTGATTTCTCAAATCCTTTCTTTAAACTCGCTATCGCCATCTATACACCTACTAGACTCTACTTATTACATTCAAACCGTGACCCGTTAGCATATCCCTATCATTACAATAGGGCGTTGGCTTCTGGTCACATCTCACATCCTCTAAGACTTGCGGTTACACTTATCCCTACTGATATCTCGACCAGATAATCAGAGTCTAGGAGGACTTAAAACGTTCCGTTTATATGGGCTTTCCATCTTTAGATTTGTCCTCTCCACCGGGGTAATTTTAAAGGTCTGTGTAGGTAGTGGTTAGAGCTTCCTACTTTTCCCCTTGCTCTTTTGAGCGCAGCGTTTCAAGCTGTTTCGCTACTATGAATTAACGATGGTTAAAACCGGACATTCGGTTTCCCTAATCATGGATGGTTGGCAGTGGTCTCGTTTCTGGTATTAGGTTATACCTCGGAGCCTTCCGTTCCCCGCTTCAATCCCAAGTTTGTGAATCTTGAAACTGGGGGTGGCTATCGCCGTTACCCTCATCTCTGTTCCGTCTATTCCTTGTTCGGTTTCCCTGTTTCTTTTTGGTTCGGTTTCCCGTCCCTCTAATTGTTAAGAAATATTAATAATTGTTACAGAGTGTTTTTACCTTGGGTTTCCAGCCTTATTTTGTATAGGATTATACAAAATTTCGGGACATATAAACAGTTATAGGGATGGTCAGGAGTGCATCCTTGTATTCAGCCGAGGGGCTGAAGTCCCTACCAGACGGTTATTTCAGCATTGCAGCCTATTTACGTCTGAACGTCTCGCACCTATCAATTATTCATTATCATCTTAATTAGTCCGATGCCCAGATATTTAAATGGGCAATAGCCAGATTTTTCCCGGTTAAATATTAGGGGTCGAGATAGACCTCACGGTCTACCCCTCCCATTCAGAACCGTACTTGAGACTTTCACCTCATACGGCTCCTAGTTTGACCGTCTCCTTGTTAAGAGTACAGCAACGTCTCTTTCATCAAGAGCTGTTTTATCATCGTGACAATGGCGATGTAGTAATTGAAGATTCTTGTATTCATCCTTTCCGCCTTGGCTTCTAGGTACAATGTGGTCTACTTCTATTAAGTCTGATGGGGTAAAGAATTGCCCGCACCAGGTACATCTACCTTTTTGTTTTTTGAGTAGTTTTGCTACCCTAATTGGCGTGTCGATTGCTTGTCCTTTCCTGGTTGCCCAGTAAGTCCAGTTTCCGTCGTATGGTGTTGCGTCGGGGAGTATTAGGGTATGTCTGATAATTGGAGTCCAATTGTGATTGAACAGATGTAACCCATCTTTGGTTTGGAACAGCCAATTTTCGTGTCTTTCTTTCCCATTGCTAAGTTTAATTGTTCCATGTCTGAAATATTTACTTAGCTTTTCGTGACTTGCCTTTCCGCATCTTGATACTGTCCATGCCCGTAACATTTGCCAGATTATGAAGTCTAGCTTATTGAAGGTCTCTGTTGAGACTACCGCTGAGTAATAGTTTGCCCATCCTCTTATAATTGGGTTTAGTCTACTTATCAGGGCTGATTGGGGTGCTGTCTTATGTTGTTTAATTACACCCTTAATCACTTCAGTGTGGGCTTTGACTGCTTTTTGGCTGGGTTTTATATGGGTTTTGTGACCGATTAATCGTCTTGCCATTCCCCCCGTTTTCCCAGATTTATATTTTCCTATCGGATATTGCCTGATATTGAATCCTAGAAATTCAAACCCAGGTTCTTCGGTCTTGCCACCATACTCAATAGTTTTGAGTGTATGACAGATTCGAGTCTTTTCAGGTTTTATTTCTAGTCCTACAGGTTTTAGCCATTCAGAAATAGCAGTTTTGCACTGTTCAATGATTCCTAGGTCTTTGGAGATGACCACAAAATCATCGGCATATCTTATAAGGTTCACCTGGGTGGCTGTACCTTTGTTTGGATACATTCCTTTAACTAGCCTTTCCATTCCCAACAGTGCGATGTTGGCGAGTATTGGACTTATTACCCCTCATTGAGGTGTTCCTGTTTCTGTATCCTCAAATACGCCGTTATCCAGCACCCCCGATTTGAGCCATTGTTTTAGGTCTCTCTTTAGGCTGCTTGAACAATGAATTTTGGACAGTAGGTATTCATGGTTCACGGTAAGAGCATTTTGCTATATCCGCGTCAAGAACATAGTATTGTCCTTGATTTATGGCAATATAAATTCTGCTAATTGCGTCTTGGGCTGACCGTCCAGGACGGAACCCATAGCTCGTGCCTTCAAATCTCGATTCCCATTCAGGTTCGAGAGCCGATTTAACCAAGGCTTGCCTTGCTCTATCTTGGATTGTGGGTATTCCTAGCGGGCGTTTTTCATTTTTACCAGGTTTTGGAATCCAAACCCGTCGCAGTGGTTTTGCTTTGAGGTTTCCCTTAATGTTCTTGACCAGTTCAAACCTTTGTCTTGGAGAGATTACTCTTACTCCATCAACACCGGCTGTTTTCTTGCCTTGACCCGCTTGGGGGGCGGGTTTATTAAGCTGACTGTTGGGAAGCATGGCTGACCGTGGAACCCGCCCCTACAGCCGCACTGCTAGGAGCCGGGCATAATATGATTTCACCAATAGACGTTGCAACCTTCTAGCTTTTGCATCTTGTCCCGATTTAGCTGCTTGAAATATACTCTTTTGGAGCTTGAATATTTTCCGTTGAACCTTAGTCCATGGGATTGTCTTCCATGCGTTGTTCGTAGTCTTGATTGGTTTTGGTTTTCCAAACCCTTTCTTTGAACTCGCTATCGCCATATGTACACCTACTAGATTCTATTTCTTTACAATCAAACCGTGACCTGTTAGCATATCCCTACCATTACAGCAGGGCGTTGGCTTCTGGTCACATCTCACATCCTCTAGGACTTGCGGTTACACTTATCCCTACTGATATCTCGACCAGATAATCAGAGTCCAGGAGGACTTAAAACGTTCCGTTTATATGGGCATTCCATCTTTAGATTTGTCCTATCCACCGGGGTACTTTTAAAGGTCTGTATAGGTAGTAAATACAAAACTCCTACTTTTCCCCTTACCCTTTTGGGCGCAGCGTATCAAACCTATTTCGCTACTTACTTCTTACGATGGTTCAAGCCGAACATTCGGTTTCCCTAATCATGGATGGTTGGCAGTGGTCTCACTTCTGATGTTAGGTTACATCTCGGAGCCTTCCGTTCCCCGCTTCAATCCTGGGGTTGTGATTCCCAAAACTGGGGGTGGCTATCGCCGTTACCCTAACTTCCTAACTTATACTTATCTATTTCTAAGATTACTATAAGGAATTTGTATGGGTTAGTTTGTTTTGACCTTGGGTTCCCTGCCTTGATTTGTATCGTGGGATACTAATCGTTGGGACATATAAACAGTTATGAGGATGGTCAGGAGTGCGCTCCTTATATTCAATCAAGGGGTTGAAGTCCCCACCAGGCGGTTATTTCAGGTATTTCAACCTTATTTCATGCCTGAACGTCTCGCACCTCTACCTAATTTCTAGCACAGAACACGATAACCTGAATTGTCAAGTGACACCTATTGTTAAGTTTGATCACGTCCCTGTCAACTTCGGAATATCTGCCACAGAGATGAGGATAAGGCACATTAAGCGATCGAAGATACTAAAGACCAGAACAGGTTCCGCGTCCCCATTGACCATCATAGGATACGGAAACTTTAGTTCCGGGTCTAGGTTGAAACTCTGCCAAATCAATTAAAGTGACACTAGCCATACCGCTGACATTGCCACGATAAAGCCGTTGACCCTGATCATTTGTGCGATCGAATTTTAAACGGGAAGATTGAGCGATACCCGCACCCGTCCGAGCATTACGAAACTCTACTTCCTGTTCAAAGCCAGTATTAGGACTCCAGGGAACAGAAAAAGATAGGTTATCTGCGTCGGTCCGGAAAATAGTTCCCCGACAGACAATATCAGCCAAGGCTTTAGGAACAGCAACTCCTAAAACACTTATACCAATAATAGTTGGGGTAGCGGCAATGAAATTTAATGTATTTGTCCACTGCATTGGAATTACTCCTCACCACAAATTAATTCAACCTTGTAGCATACTCTGTCGGGTTCACTCTAGCCACATTAACAAATATTAACATCCGAAATAGTTTCTCAAACCTCAATGGCAATTCAACCATATTGATCATGGTATAGAGCCGGATTTCCATCAGAACTTATGGAGCATAAATATATACAAATTTGAGACACTATGCTATAATTACCCAGTCGATAGTATAGAAACCCAATTTTCTCTAAGTTAGACTAATTAACCAAGGGGGAGTCAGAAAGACTAATTTTGATGTCCTGTAGCACTAAGTAATAATCATGAGCAATCCGCAACCAAAGCCCGAGATAGATCCGATCACAGTAACAGTGGTGTTAACAGCCCTGATATTAATTCCCCTAATTATTGCGGGATTCTCGCCCTAAAGGCTAATTAATCAGGTAAAATAGCGCCCCGCAAATCAGCATCACGCAAATTAGCGCGGTAGAGTACCGTGTCCAACATGACAGCCTCAATCAAATTAACGCCACTGAGATTAGACCAATTGAGTTTAGTGCGATAAAGTCGGGCGCGACTCATATTAGCCCCCCTTAAACTGGTCCAACTGATATTAGCCGCCCGTAGGTTGGCTTCACTGAGGTTAGCATCAGTTAAATCAGCCCCCACCATAGTAACCCGACTCAAATCAGCTTGATGAAAATTTGCTCCCATCAGCATCGCGCCACTGAGGGTAGCATTGGATAAATTAGCACCCTCAAGGGTAGAATCGCGCATAATCACATTAGTAAGATTAGCCCCATCCAAGTTAGCACCACTCAAATTTGCCTTTAACAAATTAGTTCGGATCAAAGTGCTGTTAACAAGATGAGCCCCAATAAAATTGGCTTCAGTAAAATTAGCCTCAGCCAAATTAGCATCAGTAAGATTAGCCATATTTAAGGTGACATTTTTGGAGATAGACCCCCGCATACTAGCCCCGGTTAGATTAGCCCTAGAAAAATTAGCATCAGTTAAATTAGCGCTAATCAGGTTAGCATCAGCCAGTTGAGCATCAGTGAGATCGACTCCCATCAATTTAGACTCACGGAAATTAGAGCCACTTAGATTAGTATTAATGAAGCTAGTATTTTCGAGATTAGCCCTGATAAAGCTAACCTCTCGCAGATCCATATCGCTGAGATTGACCCCAACCAGGTTCACAGACCGAAACATTCTTTCACCTGCGGCATATTGTTTGAGTAGCTCCTCAACCTCCATGTTTAATTAACCTCATTATCAGTATTGCAGTATTAACCAGTTGTGGGCTAAAACCCCTCAGAATTATGATTTCAACAAGTTTCCCGACTTTCAGGGCTATATGTCCAATCGCGTAGTCATAACCTGTATATAACCATCATCTCCTGAAAATGGCACATCTGAGGTGATAGTTTAGAATTTGAGGGACACTGGTGATTATCTGCCCCAAATTAGCGATCGCTATAGCATCACGAACCTGGTAAATTATAGGATCATTAGGGAAAGATACCAGAAAAAACAGGTCAACCCCCCAAGATTTAGTAGAAACAGGAAAGCAGAGATGTCAGATAATTTCAGAAGTAAAGCGATTACCCAGGGCAACCAGCGAACCCCTAACCGGGCTATGTTAAGGGCTGTAGGCTTTGGTGATGAGGATTTCAATAAACCCATTGTGGGCATTGCTAATGGTTATAGTACCATTACTCCGTGCAATATGGGCTTAAATGATTTAGCATTGCGGGCAGAAGCGGCCTTGAGACAATCGGGAACTATGCCCCAACTGTTTGGAACCATTACTATCAGTGATGGTATCTCTATGGGTACGGAAGGGATGAAATATTCCCTAGTGTCGCGGGATGTAATTGCCGATTCCATAGAAACTGTCTGTAATGGTCAGAGTATGGATGGGGTGTTAGCTATTGGCGGATGTGATAAAAATATGCCTGGGGCGATGATTGCCATTGCTCGCATGAATATTCCGGCAATTTTTGTTTACGGGGGAACTATCAAACCGGGTCACTACAATGGCTGTGACCTCACTGTGGTTAGTGCCTTTGAAGCGGTGGGACAACATAGCGCTGGGAAAATCCCTGATGAGGAATTACTGGGGATTGAACGTAATGCTTGTCCTGGGGCGGGTTCCTGTGGTGGTATGTTTACGGCTAATACTATGTCGTCAGCTTTTGAGGCTATGGGGATGAGTTTGATGTACTCTTCGACTATGGCGGCTGAAGATGCGGAAAAAGCCGAAAGCACTGAACAATCGGCGTTTGTATTGGCTGAGGCGATTCGGAAACAGATTTTACCGAGCCAAATTCTCACCCGTGATGCTTTTGAAAATGCTATGGCGGTGATTATGGCTGTGGGGGGTTCTACTAATGCGGTGCTACACTTACTGGCGATCGCCAGTTCTATGGGGGTAGAACTAACTCTGGATGATTTTGAAACTATGCGACAACGGGTTCCGGTATTGTGCGACCTCAAACCTAGTGGTCGGTTTGTCACTACGGAATTTCACCAAGCCGGGGGAGTTCCCCTGGTGATGAAAATGTTGTTGGAACATGGTTTGTTGCATGGTGATGCTTTGACAATTACTGGTCAAACTATTGCCCAACAGTTGGCTGATATCCCGACTGAACCTGACCCTAACCAGGAGGTGATTCGCCCTTGGGATAATCCTATGTATGCTCAGGGACATTTGGCTATTCTTAAAGGTAATCTGGCTTCAGAGGGGGCGGTGGCTAAAATTACTGGGGTGAAAAATCCTCAAATTACTGGACCGGCTAGGGTGTTTGAGTCGGAGGAGGAATGTCTTGAGGCAATTCTGGCGGGTTCAATTAATCCCGGAGATGTGATTATTGTCCGCTATGAGGGACCGAAAGGAGGTCCGGGAATGCGGGAGATGCTTGCTCCTACTTCGGCTATTATTGGGGCTGGTTTGGGGGATTCTGTGGGGCTGATTACTGATGGTCGCTTCTCTGGGGGAACCTATGGTCTGGTTGTGGGTCATGTGGCACCAGAGGCGGCGGTGGGAGGTGCGATCGCCTTAGTTAAGGAGGGCGATAGTATTACTATTGATGCTAAAGCCCGCCTATTACAAGTTAATATCACGGATGAGGAATTACAGGCGCGACGGGAAGCATGGCAGCCTCGTCAACCTCGCTATACTAGGGGAGTCCTGGCTAAGTATGCTAAGTTGGTATCTACTAGCAGTCGCGGCGCGGTCACGGATTCTAATTTGTAACCTCGGTTCGACTTAATCATTTTCGTAGGGTGCGTCAGAAGCAGGCTATCTAAATCCTCACCGAATCATTATCGGCGCTACGCACCTCAATCAATTATCCGGGCTTTGATGATAATTCTCGGTGTCTGGTGCGTCAGAAATCAATTATCCGGGCTTTGATGATAATTCTCGGTGTCTGACGCACCCTACGGTACTCACCGAATCATTATCGGCGCTACGCACCTCAATCAATTATCCGGGTTTTGATGATAATTCTCGGTGTCTGGTGCGTCAGAAATCAATTATCCGGGCTTTGATGATAATTCTCGGTGTCTGACGCACCCTACAGTATGATTAGCTGGGAGTGTCAAAAAAAAGAGTCAACTGTTTGGTCGGCAGTAATGGTAGGGGAAAAGCCCTGCTGTGGTGTCCAATGTAGTGCCCCATCTCGCCCAGTCCAAAATAGTTGAATGTTAAGATTTTCAAGCATTTGAGATGTTTCAGGACTGAGGGTATGGGTGGTGGCGATCGCTACTTGAGGTTTGAGGGTGTCTAGTAGTTGAGAATCCAAATCGTTACCTAACCACCAGAGGACATCAACGGCGGATAAATCGTGCTGTTGTAACAATTGTGATTGTTGTTCTTTGGGGATATTTCCCATGAGTAACCAGCGGCGATCGCTCATGATAAATTCCACCAGAGGCACATCAGGATTAATCAGTTTAACCTGAGTTTCACCTAAATCTAAGTTTTGCTGAACTGGAAGCGTTAGATATTCCCCTTGGGCAGTAACAATTTTATTTTGAATAGCCTGGGCGCTAACTTGATAAGCATTCTTAGAAGCGGGAGTATCATAAAATTTCTGAATTGGTAAAGTGTCTAAAATATGTGGGAAACCGATAGTTAAGCCTAGCTGAGGGTGAGTCAGGATAGCCCAATCAATTTGATTAATGCCCTGCCTTAGTAAAAAGGGCAAAACCGTAAATTTAACTGTGCGTTCATCCCCGGCATTTACTAACAAAACGCGATCGCGGTCTTCCACCACAAGAATAGGTTTTTCGGCGGTAGCTAAAACGGTGACTCGAAATTGGGTAAATTGAGCATAAGCCATGGGCAGAGTTATGATAGCGATCGCCATTAATATACCAGCCAAAACCTGATAAAATCGGGCATTAATTCTCGTTCTTTTATTATGGTCAGTTTGACTTGCTTTTGCTGGCCTGATTATCGGCGATAAGCACAGCCATATATTAATACTATATAAACCGATTAATTGTGCCAGAGACAGAGTGCCTACGGCGATGGAATTACCAGGTAAATTATTAAAAAATTCGACTATATAAATTAACCCTTGTAGGGGGTAATATAAACCGGATACTAGAACCGAAGCCGCCCAGGGCCAGATGAGAGCTACCACTGCGGTTAGCATTCCTCCTAGGGTAATTACCGTAATGAAAGGCACGGCTAAAATATTGACAAAAATACTGAATGGTGATACCAAATTAAACACATATATTTGTAGGGGAAGAATCCAAATGGCGGCGGCGATAGGAACTGCTATACAACTAGCAATTACAGGGGGAAGCCATTGTAGCGATCGCATCAAAGGTGGTACAGTCACCAATAGTCCCAGAGTTGCCAAAAAGCTAAATTGAAAGCCTAAGTCTTGAATTAATAGAGGATTCCATAATAATAGGAAAACTGCCACAGCCAATAACACCGCCAAGGGTCGCACCTGTCGGTTCATGACGAAACCTACCAAGGCAGCTAACCCCATTAAAGCGGCTCGCAGCACGGAAGCTGAACCCCCAGTTAATCCGACATATAACAATAGGATAATTGCACCAAAAACAAATCTCAACTTAGGAGACCAGCGGGCTGTTAAAGCTAGGACTACGCCCAGAAGTAAAGAGACATGAAACCCAGAAGCGGCTAAAGTATGAGCTAAACCGACTCGGACAAAGCGATCGCTAATTTCTGGGGAGATATCCACAGCCCGCCGCCCCAAAACCATGGCTGATAATAGTGTGCCTTTGGTAACATCCAAACCTTGAACCTGAGCCCTGACAATTCGCTGTCGCACCCTAGACAGTCCCCAGCTAGGGGTGGTGTTAATAGAGAGATGGCGACCATACATTCCCGCAAATCCCCCTTGTCTGGCGAGATAGGCTTTAAAATCAAAGCTACCAGGATTTAAGGGGGGTTTTGGTGCATATAAAGTTCCGGTCACAGAAACAGTTTCGTTGCCTTGTAAGCCTGTGGCTTGTAGAATTGGCACGGTAACATAAAGTTTACCTGTAACTGTTTTGTTAACCTGAACCGGGCTGTTCTGATCATTACTGGTAATCTGGTTAACAAGGTTAGCCTGTAGCCAAAACTGGACATTTCCTGAACGAGTGACCCGTGGTGAACTAATCACCCTTCCCCAGACGGTCATTACCAGGTTTTCGGCATTACCACCGCTGACAATTAATCTGCTAATGTCATTAGGTCCTGGTTGTGGAGTTTGTAGTTGAAAATATAGGGTAGCGAGGAAGCCTATTAATCCAGCTAGTAGCCAAAGGGTTCTAGGGATAGGAGGTCGGGGGATGGAGCGCCTATCTGGGTCGGATTTCTTTTGTCTAGCTTGCCTTAAAGAGCGGTTTGTGGTGGAAGTGAGTTGATCGCTGAGACGGCGACGGAGTTTATATTGCCAAATGGTTGTCAGAATTGCCATGGCTATCCCGACCCCTAGGAGAAAATATCCTCCCCAGGTAAAGTTCGCCATGAGTAATCCAACAATATAGGCTAATCCTAGGGCGATCGCAGCCGTTTGGTTCATCTGTCCTGGAAGTCTTTAAGGACTGGTTAGGGTTGGGTTAGAAACCAACCCTGATTGTTTGCTAAATGGATAATCCCAATTTTAGACCGAGTACGGTGTGAATCACCATCACTAATAGGGCGACACTGCCAATATAAGCATGAGCCTTGCGCCATTGGTCTTGGTTTCCGCCAAATTTGCTGAGGGAAATAGCGCCGTTGATTCCTAATAGACCCAAAACTGCGGTACTGGTCCAAAAATGGGGACTTTCAAAAATCGGTTGTCCCTGCATAATTAAGGATAGTAGCCCGCCGCTAAAGCCTAAAGCCATAAATAGGGTCATAAAAGGGGCAAGTTTTCGGTGGCTAGACCGAGAAGCGATCGCCGCCTCTTGGTCTGTGGCTAAACGTCCCTGCCAGCCAGTATAACCAACAAAACTACCCATCACAAAAATTACAATTCCCATCATTAGGGGGTGTCCCCAATGAACAATGGGTTCGGGAACTCCTAAACCCGCAAAAAAATTGGCGATCGGTTCTAATAAGCCTCTGATGTCCATACTGGATCTGGTTCTCTTCTCTATCCGCTATCAATCCAGATTATAAATGTTTGTTGAGCCATTATCAATCTTTGATTAACTGAAAACCCGCCCCCACTATTGACTAATAAGGGCGGGTTTATAAGTATGGTGTGAGTGAAACCTTGTCTATAGTTAAACACTCACATCAAGCCAAGTTAAAACTTATTCGACCACACCAGGTAAAATTACCGTGTCAACGGCATGAATAACCCCATTGCTGCCTAAAATGTCAGCTTGAATGACACTGGCTTCATTCACCATTACAGTACCGTCCATAACAGTAATAGTTAAGGGCATTCCGGCAACGGTTTCAACAGACCCATCACTGATGTTAGCAGACAGAACTTGGGAGGGGACAACGTGATAGGTAAGAATTTGAACCAGTTGATCACGATTTTCGGGTTTGAGAAGTTCTTCAACTGTGCCTTCTGGTAGAGCCGCAAATGCTTCGTCAGTGGGAGCAAAAACGGTGAAAGGTCCTTCCCCAGAAAGGATTTCGGCTAATTCGGCCGTTTCTAAAGCCGCTACCAGAGTGCTGAATTGGCTCTCGCCACTAGCAATACCGACAATGGTTTCTGTGGGGTCTGAGTCAACTACAGCAGCCATTTCTTCCCCAGCGGGTTCTGCTTGGGCTTCGATAGTTTCATCAGAAACGGTTTCAGCGGTTACTGGTTCACTGGTTTCGGCAATTTGTTCGGTAGGTTCGCCTTGGGTTTCGGTGGCAGTAGGTTCGCCACAAGCTGCCAAAAATGCTGTACCACCTAGGGTAACTAACAGGATCAAAAGCCGTTTAGCCATCAAAGTCATAGTTTTCCTTATGAGAGTTTTCTACAGAATTGTTTACATATTTTTCACTTAATTCAACTTATATTAACACAACTTTACTCTCTGTCAAGTCCCATGCTTGTTATCCTTTACCCATGTCCGCTGTTCTCTGCCCTAGGGTATTGGTTGGCAGGATTAACGACGGTCTTTGAGCCAGAATGTCACCATTTTGCCTCTTCCTTTGACATCAATTACACCCCGTTCCTCAAAAATAAAATTATCCTTGAGTATGGCTTTGGTGGCGGCGGTGATCTGAATTCGTCCTACTTCCCCTTGAGACTCCATACGGGAGGCGACATTGACAGCATCCCCCCACAGGTCGTAGATAAATTTGCGAGTCCCAATTACCCCGGCGACCACGGGTCCGGTATTAATCCCAATGCGTAAATTGAAAGGTTCGCCGTCTTGGCGACGGAAACGGACAATTTCTCGCTGCATATCTAGGGCCATGTGAGCGATCGCCTCTGCATGATTCTCTACAGGAGTCGGTAAACCTCCCACTACCATATAGGAATCCCCAATAGTCTTAATTTTCTCGAGTTGGTGTTTTTGAGCCAGTTCATCAAAACAGGAAAATATATCATTGAGTAAATCCACCAATTCGGTGGGGGATATCCGCGCCGAAAACCCGGTAAAATTGACCAAATCTGCAAACATGACTGTTGCTTGGTCAAAGCGTTCTGCAATAGAATGGGGGCTCTGTTTTAAACGTTCCGCAATAGAGCGAGGCAAAATATTCAACAGCAGCCGCTCAGATTTTTGTTGTTCAACCCGCAAAGCATCTAAAACCCGGCGGCGCTCCGTAGTATTACGAGCCACCCAAATTACGCTATTGTCTGGCATAGGGGAAACTGTCGCAGCAAACCACACCAGATCAGCATCAGTTGCAGAGGGTAAGATATTAACAGGCCCCTGCTGTCCTGGTTCTGGGGGTGCTAATTGCATACTGTATTCTAGGTTGATGGTTTCTCCAGTTTGAATCACTTTCTGGATATTTTCGTAAAAAAGTTGTGCTTGGGGAATCGGAAATATGTCAAACACCGTTTTTCCCAGTAAATCGCTACTAGGTGTATAGACTACTTCCGCGTTAGTGGTGACTATTTTCTTATAGCGTCCCTCTCCATCAAAAACGGCGATCACGTCGGTCATGGCTGCAAACAAGGCTCGCAATTCGGCTTCTGAGGCTCGTAAGGCTGCTTCTATCCTTCGTCTTTCGGCCACTTCTATGATTAGGCGATGGTTGGCTTCTTGTAAGGCGGCGGTGCGTTCGGCTACCCGATTTTCTAGTTCGTCTTTGGCTTGTTGGAGACCGATTTGTCCTAGTTTGCGATCGGTAATATCTTCGACAGTTCCTTCATAATAAAGAATTTCTCCCTGGGGACTACGGACGGCGGTGGCATTTTCCGAAATCCAACGAACTTGACCATCTATCCTTCGAATTTGGGACTCAAAATCTACTACGGAACCTTGGCTTTCTAAGAGATCAACAAATTCCTGGCGGCGCTTGGGGTCGATATACAGTTGGGATTGAATATCGGTTAAATTGGTCATTAATATGGTCGGGGATTCGTAGCCGTAAATCCTGGCTAAGGCGGGATTAGCGCTGATATAACGACCTTCTGGGGTGGTTTGAAATATTCCTTCTAGGGCATTTTCAAAGATGCTACGATAGTTGGATTCTGCCTGTTTTAAGGCTTCTTCTGCGCGCCGACGGTCTGTAATGTCAATACCTACAAAAAAGGCAGCACTACCGCTGTTATATTTGCGGGCGGCAATTAGGTAATCTCTGGGTTCATTTTTAATATAAGATGTCACTTCTTTATAGGCTTCAAAATTCCCACTATTAAAGAAATCTTCCACAAATCCATTAAATTCGGGACTAGCTTTCAGAAAACCGATGTGCTGACCAATAAATGCCTCGGCGGGGAGGTCGAAGGTTTGGGCTAGGTATTGATTAACCCCTAAATAACGTTTGTTATAATCAATCCAAGATACTGTTCCAGGTACCACATTTAACACCGCTTCTAACTGGTCTTGAGTCGTTTTTAAGGCGGCTTCTGCACGTTTGCGATCGCTAATATCAATTCCCACCACAAAAGCTGCTTGATTATTATTATACTTGTGAGCAGCAATCAGATAATAATATTCCTCATTTTCTCGGGAAGATGATATTTCTTGATATGCTTCTAATTCCGGACTTTCAAAGAAATATTGGAGAAAATCCTGAAACTGAGAACCTCTCCCTAAAAAACCAATATGTTGATGAGAAAATGCTTCTCTGGGTAAGCCATATAAATTAGCTAATTTTTGATTCACTTCGATATAGTGCAAGTCTGATGTCACCCAGGAAACCGTACCAGGAACCGCTGCTAAAACCGCTTGTAAACGCATATTAGCTTGGCGGAGTTCTTCCTCAGCTTGGCGACGTTGAGTAATATCAATTCCCACCACAAATACAGCTCGATTATTATCATATTTTTGAGCTACAATTAGATAATGGCGTTCTTGATTATCCACATGAGTCCGCACCTCGCGATGAGCTTCTTTTTCAGGACGATTAAATAGGTCACTAACAAAGTCATTAAATTCCGAACTCGTTCCCAAAAAGCCAATATGTTGATTGGCAAAAGTTTCTCGTGGCAGTTTAAATAAGTCTGCCAAAGATTGATTAACTTCCAAATAACGTAAATCGCTACTAATCCAAGAAACCGCGCCAGGTACAGCTTCTAACACCGCTTGCAGTCGAGCATTAGCCATTCTGAGGGCTTCCGCAACTCTGGTACGCTCGACAATTTCTTGCAGTAGTTGATTGTTAGATTCTCGCAGGGCGGCGGTGCGTTCCGCAACGATATTTTCTAAGTCTTCATTAACCACTTGCAATTGAGATTCTACCTGTTTTCTGATTTCGATTTCTTGTTCAAGTTGCTTTCTGGTTTCTTCTAATTCGCGGGTTTTTTGTTTGAGTTTTTCGGCACGTTCTATACTTTGGCTCACCTCAGCAAGTAAGCCAATCACAATTTCGGAAGCATTAAAATTGTTGGCTTCAAACCCTAACCAGGGCAAGGGTTTAATGCGATGAGGACTCGTGTAAATAATCTCAAACTGACCATCAGATTTAGCCCTACCAATGCGGCATAATTTCCTAATATGATGGTTGGGTTCCATACGGATAATGCCACTGGGGGCTGAGAAACTTTGACCGTATGTAGCAATTCGTACCCTTTCCGGGTCGAAAGATTCGGCTAACTCTACGGCTTGTTTCCATAGATAAACTTGACTATAGGCGGCTTCTATGGGGTCGCTAGTAACGCGATCGCTTCCATATCTCGCCTTAAAACATTTAACAAAACGACGATTTTCGGGAGTCTCTAAACTCTGAAAATAACTCCAACAACTCAGATGACCCGTCGCCGCATTCCCGATGCTTTTTAATTCAGTTTCCGAAACAGAAATAGCCAAAACGGGGATTTGTTTAGCACTTAAACCTGCCGCTTGAAATTGTCGATAAAATGCTATATTGCTATCACCAGTCAGCGTATTAAACACTACATCAGGTTTAGCCCGCACAATACGCGCAATAATCGAACTAAAATCCTTAGCCCCCAAAGGTTGATATGCTTCCCCCACTACATGGCCTTCATTTTGCTGAAGCTGAATTTTGATCAGTTTACTTACCGTATGGGGGAATGTATAATCGGAACCGAGCAAATAAAAGCGCTTGCCGATATTTTCCAACAACCAGGAAACCGCAGGTTCAACCTGTTGATTAGCACAGGCCCCTGTGTGAAAAATGTTGGGGGACTCTTCTAGTCCTTCGTATTGGACGGGATACCACAACCCCACCCCCAATTCTTCTAAAACGGGTTTGACAGCCTGGCGACTGGCTGAAGTCCAACACCCAAAGAGGGTGACAACCTGTTTGTCCTGAATCAGATTTTTGGCTTTTTGAGCAAAGCAAGCCGGATCTGATTGACAATCTTCAATAACAGGTTCAATAAACTTTCCGAGAATTCCTCCACTTTGGTTAATTTCTCGAATGGCCATCAACTCGGCATCTCTGAGGGGCGCTTCGCTAATTGCCATTGTCCCACTCAAAGAATGCAGTATCCCGACTCGTACACCTGGCATAGCTACTGCTTAACGGTTTATAAAATTGATATCAAGGGAACCTCCGACCTGGCTGCACCCAAATTTTCGGGCCGGGGTCTAGCTAGTCTAATATAACTATATTAACTAACTATGGCATAATATGCTCTAGTTCCACCCCTGGCTCCTCAAATATTTGCCAATCATGATTTTAAACAGATAGATGTAATCGTGAACCAGTAGCAGTTTTAGTGACTTCTATTTTGGCTTGAAATACCTCTTTCAGGTAGGGAATGTGGGTGACAGCTAAAATGCAGGAAAAATCTGGGGCGATCGCATTGATGGCAGCAATTAGGCGATCGCATCCTTCCGCGTCTTGGGTGCCAAACCCTTCATCAATAATCAGCATTTGCAGCGCACATCCCGCCCTTTGCGCTAATAATTTAGCTAGGGCTAATCGAATCGCAAAATTAATCCTAAACGCCTCGCCACCAGAATAGGTTTCATAGGGTCTAGTTCCCCTAGCATCAGCAATTAATATATCCAGTGTATCAATTAACTTAGTCTTTTTCCGTTTCGCCGTAACACTGCGTCCACTCCGTTGAGTAACAAACTGTACATGGAGTTGATTCGCCGAAAGTCTCGCTAAAACTTGGTTAGTTTCCGCTTCTAATTGCGGTAACACATTTTCAATCATTAACGCTTGAATACCATTTTTCCCAAAGGCTTGGGCTAATTCCTTATAAATTAGGGCTTGGTGACGACATTCGGATAATTCCTGTTTTTGTTCCCTTTGCTGCTGGCTAAAATTTTCTAAATGGCTTCGTTGTTGTTGCAGCTTTCCCAATTGACTTAAATATTGGTCTAGTTGTTGTCGCTGCTGTTGAATTTTTCCCTCTAGGTTACTAATATATAAGCTAGGATTGGGGGTATCTTCCAACTGTTTAGTTAATAGTAATATCTGTGATTTTATCCCCGCCAAATCCTGCGATCGCACTTGATTTAATTGCCGTAACTCAGCCAGCCGTTGTTGAATTTGTGGATACTGACTTTCCGCCACTTTCAATTGTTCTGCTTTCCTCACCCATTCCTGTGCCTCACGCAACCGAACCCGGACTTGATTATGGTCTTCCAAATTATAGCCACTCTCATTTAACTGTTGTTTTAGCTGAATAATCCTCTGCTGTAATTCCGAGGCGCTTTGTTCATAAATTATCTGGTCTAATGCCGACTGTAATTGTGCTACCATTGGCGGTTTTTCCGCTTGTAAATGCCCTAGTTTGTGCTGGGTATCCCGAATTTGTATTTGCTTAATTTCTGCCCACCTCCAGCGCTTTTCTTCATTCCTAGCCAGAGCGTGGCTTTGTTCATTATAATCTAGTTGTTGCAGTTGCTGATCTAGTTGTTGCAGTTGCTGATACAGTGTGGCGGCGTGACTTCCATCAGATAGCGATCGCTCAATTTTACTAGCTTCCTCTCTCAACTGTTGTAGTTGCAATTCATCATTAATGAAACCCTCTAAGCGTGCTTGTAATTGACCTCGTTTTTCCCGGAATTCTTCATAATTAGATATTTGCCTTTGTAAGGTTGTATATTCAATCCGTAACGCAGCTATTTCCTGTTCAGCACGCGCAAAATCTTCCCTAATTATCCACAGGCGATCGCGAATTTCCTGTTGTTGGTTTTGGTGTTTACCCATCACCAAATTCCAGTGATGTTCATCTAAAGGGCGATCGCATAGGGGACAAACCGGCGCTAACTCTCCCTTATTTTCATCACTAAAAGAACGCCCTAACATTTCCATTTTTTGGTCTAATTCAGCCAACTTTTTCTCATACTCCTGCTGTTGATGAGCCAATTTGTCTAATTGATTATGGTGTGATTGACCCTTAGCTGTCACCCGCGTTTGATAGGTGCGTTTTTTCTCAATTTCTTCAATTGTTTGATGAAGATTTTGTAACTCTTTTTCCGACTCTGGGCGGTTGTCTTTAAGACGGTTCTGGATTTTATTAATCGACGCATACAGTTCATCCAAACGGGCGCTAAGACGAGCTTGAGCCCGGTCTATTTCCCCCTGTATCCGTTGATGTTCTTGCAGAATAGGGGTAACTACAATTTGTATTTTATCTAACTCATTCAGGCGGAGACGAGCCTGAGAAAGCTGGGCAATTCCTGCTTCTACTTCTGGCAGTTCAACTAGCACCTTTTGATATTCTTGTTCCTGTTTATGCAGAGATTCCAGGCGAGTTTCAATCGTGTCTTTATCCCGTTGTAATTGGTGGATTTTGTCCTGTTGTTGCTGCTGAAGTTCCCGGAGTTGCTGTTGGATTTTTTGGTGACTTTGAAACTGCAAACTCATCGTTTCTTCTGTAGCTTGTAGCGTCTGAAATTCCACAATACCGGCCTTAATTTCTTCCTGTTGTTGCCGAATACTCTCTAATTGTTGTAGTTGAGTTTGGGTCGCGACAATTTCCTGTTCAAGGCGATCGCATTCTTGTTTCGTAGTGCGATATTGTTGTCGCTGTCCCTCTAGCAGTTGTTCACAGGTTTGGCGATATTGTTGTTGTTCTCGCCGGGTTTGCAGTTGCTTTTGGTCAGACTCTTGTTGTTTCTGAAGTTTACCAAGGGTAGCTTCTAACTCAGTGATTTGAGCCACTATTTCCGGCAGTTTTTGTGTCTCCAACTCTCCCATAGTTAAACTTTGTTCTAATTGCTCAATCTTGAATTTATATTCCTTCGAGATATCTTTGGCTTTCTCCACTAAAATATCATATTCATCTAACTTAAGTAAGCTGCCTAAAACTTCTTTGCGATCGCTGGGACGTTTTAACATAAACTCATCAGCTTTTCCCTGACGCAAATAGGCAGAATTAATAAAAGTATCGTAGTCTAGCCGCAGATGTTCTAAAATCTTTTGTTGTGTGCTACGGATTCCCCCTTGACTCAGGGCAGTAAACTTAATTTGCTCCGCTTTTTTGTCCGGTTCTAATGGTGCGATTTGAAAATCCAGAGTACCCGACTGACCTCGGCGGCGAGTCCTAATTACCCGGTATAAGTTACCATGACTAATAAAGATAAAATCTACCCGCATTTGGGTTTCGCCAATTTGAATTAAATCATCTTCAGTCCCCGCCCGACTCTGACCCCAAATCGACCATGCGATCGCCTCTAACAGCGAAGACTTACCCGCCCCATTCGGTCCACAAATGCAGGCAGTATGCAAGCCACTAAAATCTAGGCTTGCGTCGCGATAACTGAGAAAATTCTTGAGGGTGAGTTTCTGTGGGATCATATCGCGATATTCAGATTAAATTCAGTTTGATATCAGTTTGATCGAACCTACCATAATTATAGCACCAATCAATCCCAGATGTTAACCTAGACCCATCCGGCTGCTTATATTAATTGTCTCACTCGGTGTTCTCCAACCATTGCTAACCAAGACATCAGCAAATCAAAAGGTGTCGATCTGAGGTCAACCAACCTGTTAAAATCGTAATATTGTTATTGTGGGCAGCGATTATGACAGAAGATTATCGATCGCCACCGGAAATAGTAAATCAGTTTCAAGCATTGCAACATCAACTCCGAGAGTCTTTCAGTCAAGGGGGAAACCTGAGATTTGAGGATTTTGATGTATTAGTCATTCCATCCCTCACCTTAGATCAGCAGCAATTGCAGAAAATTCCCGGAGTTCATCAGTATGAGGAGAGATTTCTGTTTTCTCTGACTCGTTTACGAAATCCTAGAGGTAGATTAATTTATGTCACCTCCCAACCCCTTCAC
>NZ_PKGG01000373.1:0-2952 GCF_046480465.1 Arthrospira sp. PCC 8006 | reverse complement strand
GCGATCGATATGTATCACCAAAACGAGGCGGGGGATTGGTTAATTCTGAGCTATCGACCCGGCGATGTTGTCGAGCTAAAAAGTATTGGATTAAGTGTGCCGATAGAGGAGTTTTACGAAGAGGTTGTGTTTGAGCCATCGTCTAATGCGGTTTAGTGTACAAGATGGATGACTCCAGTGCGATCACCCATATCTCCACCCGCCACCCCCACCAAAGCAGCCTCAAACCGTGTAACTTCCTGGGTGTTAGAATAATCCCTAATGTTCCAGGCATCAATATGAAGTTCGAGCGCGACACTATCGTAAAATTAACCATCGGTAGCGGGTGCGTCCTGGGTAGCTTGGCGTTCCCCCCCCGTATCGCCGCAGAAGGGATGGTCTGGGGAAACATCTTAGCCACGGCGTTAGGGAATGTGGCGGCGGGGAATACGGCTAATGCTGTTGATGCTTTAATCGATGCACGAGAGGGGAGAGTTTCCCTAGAAAATCAGGATTTAACCAAAGCAGTCGGGAAAGCGATTCTCTACGAGACGCTACGCGAACGCCGCCGTTATCACCCTCGCAGCCAAACAACAGCGGGGCAAAACCCGCGAATATCTCGAAAAAATCGCCGCCCAAGCCAAGGATAACTGGGTTGCGATCGCCCAACAGGAACTAGCCAAACAACGTTACCCCGACCTGCGAGAAGCCAAACTCGACCAATTCCTTACCCCCCAAGAATACCAACTCACCCAACAAGGGAACCTCACCGTCACCGCATGGGGCGATATTTTTATCCGCCTCAATATGGCAGCCTGTAAAAGGAGAAACCTCACCCAGCAGCAGGCATTTTTTAGGGAGATTTCCGGCACAATTGAGTCGGGTTTTGCGGAAGTCTGTCAACGGTTCGGGGTGATGGAAACCCAGATAACTCAGTTGTTGCAAGGACTGGAAAGAACCCTCGAAAGTTTGGTGGAGGAAATTCGATCGCATTTTGATGCGGCTAACCCCCATCTTTCCTTAGCAGAATGGCGAGCCATTGCCGAGTTAATGCTGCCTAACCGACAGGTATTCTTAACGGCTAATCCGGCATTTAAGCGGGTGGAGATTTATGTGCCGTTGGCATTGGTGGATCTATACCCAACTAAGGAACGGAAACCGGGGCTAAGTCTGGAAAACCGAGAACAGTGGGAACGGGAAGAAGAGAGAATGACTCCTATCAGTGAGGATGAGTTTTTTAATCAGGTTTTGCGACAGGGAAAAACTCCCCAAAGTCAGGGGCGACGGATTGCCGTTATTGGTGAACCGGGGTCAGGAAAAACCACACGGTTACAGGCGATCGCTGATTGGATATTGGCAGAAAATCTGGGCATCCCCATTTGGGTTGACTTGGCACAATTTACCCAACCGACCCTAGTAGATTATCTGGAAAACTGGCTGAAGTCGGCGAGAGTTCAAGGAGCGATCACGGAGCGTGGCGGTAGCCGTATCGCTTCTGTCCAAGACCATAAAGAGAATCTCTGGTTATTGATGGATGGGTTGGATGAAATGGTAGCCCGGATTGAACGGCTCCATGTGTCCCAGTTATTAACCGGGTGGGTGGGGTTAGCAAGGGCGATCGTCTCTTGTCGGGTGAATGTTTGGGAATCCGATAAAAATGCCTTTTCCGGGTTTGATGTATATCGGAATTTACCCTTTCAGTCGGAGCAGATGGAAACCTTTATCCGGCGATTTTTTGCCCAGAGTGATTAAAAACAGTAACTCCTGGCAGTAAAGGCTTGTAGCTTTTTGAGGCTAAGGTGCATATCCCCTTGATTCTGTATAACATCCACCTTTAAAAAAGGCTGAACCCCTTTTTAACATAGTTGCTTTCAGGCAATACACTATGCTTCTTGCTACAATGTTTGTGTAGACTTCAACTTAGGTGCAATATGTCCCCAATGAGCGCCCCAGGAAAATTCCCAGCCACCTCTCCTCCTCTACGTTGGGATGAAGCCGGAGGTATCCGCATAGGTTCAAGCAGAGTGACTCTGGATAGTCTACTTGCTACTTACCACAATGGCTCGACTCCTGAAGAAATCGCTATTCAATTTTCAGTTCTGAGTTTAGAAGACATATACAGTACGATTGCTTATTATCTAAACCATCGTCAGGAAATTGACAGTTATTTAGAGCAACGTAATCAAAAAGCTGAACAACTCAGACAACAACTTACCCAAAAACACAACCTAGTCGATCTCAGACAGCGCTTGCTTACTCGTCAGTCACAAAAATAATTGGAACAAAATGCGCCTTCTTACTGACGAAAATTTTAACGGGGCTATATTGCGTGGTCTAATGAGACGCTTGCCTACTGTGGATGTAATTCGTGTTCAAGACGTAGGGTTAAGGAATACAGATGATCCAGTTATATTGGAATGGGCGGCGAACGAGGGACGTATCTTGCTGAGTCATGATGTAGCCACTATTACGATGTATGCTTGCGATCGCGTCAATCAAGGATTACCTATGCCAGGAGTTGTTTAAGTGATAGCGAGAGCCCCCATTGGCAAGATCATTGATGACTTAGAACTATTTATTTGTTGCAGCGAACCTGGAGAATATGAGGGTCAAGTTCTTTTCATACCTTTCTATCTTATTCCCAAACTTTCACCAATAAAAACCCCGACCTAGGGAATTGGATCGGGGTACAGGGCAATTAAGCTAATTCTATGGGGCTTATTATCGCATATCCCAGAGAGCCTTAAAAAGCGTCTCAGCTAGTTTCCTGGATGTGGCATTCCTGGCAGCCTTGAGCGCAGCCCCAGACACTTTGTTCCCTTTGTGGTATGCTCTAGTCACCCAATAAACTCGGATGGCTTGAGCCTCTGGGGATTTTGGTAGGCAATCGTAGGGGGTTGTCGCGATCGCACTCCCGCCCGGTTTCTGTTCACGATGAGTCCCCCTCTCGATTGCCCGGACAACAAACTGATG
>NZ_PKGG01000656.1:0-282 GCF_046480465.1 Arthrospira sp. PCC 8006 | reverse complement strand
CTCAACCGGTTCGACGGCGAGCGCTTCGTGGTGCAGCGGCGGGACGCCGGTGGCCGCGGACCGGTCAGCAACAGCGTCGATGCGCTGGCCTACGACGACCGCCAGCGCCTGTGGATCGGCACCAACGACGCGGGACTGGAGGTCCTGGACCTGCGCAGCGGGGAGCGGCTGCGCGTGGGCCCCGGCCAGGGCCTCTCGCATCCAACGGTCGGTGCGGTGCTGCTCGACGGCACCGGGGGGGCGTGGCTGGGCACCAGCGTGGGAATCGACCACGTCGACGCC
>NZ_PKGG01000125.1:0-15120 GCF_046480465.1 Arthrospira sp. PCC 8006 | reverse complement strand
ATCGCCATTGTCACGATGATAAAACAGCTCTTGATGAAGAGATAATGCTGTACTCTTAACAAGGAGACGGTTAAACTAGGAGCCGTATGAGGTGAAAGTCTCAAGTACGGTTTTGAATGGGAGGGGATGGAGGGAGGTGACTCCATTCTCGACCCCTTCTAAAGAAAGACATGAATCCTGGTTATTCCAGACCAAGGATGGACTCACATTATGGCAACATAAATGGACCCCAATTGTCAGACATACCATAATACGCCCTGACGCAACACCATACGACGGAAACTGGACTTACTGGGCAACCAGGAAAGGACAAGCAATTGGAACGCCAAATAGGGTAGCAAAACTACTCAAGAAGCAAAAAGGTAGATGTACCTGGTGTGGACAGTATTTCGCACCATTGGATTTAATTGAAGTAGACCACATTGTACCTCGAAGCCTAGGCGGAAAGGATGAATACAAAAATCTTCAACTATTACATCGCCACACCCGCGATGATAAAACGGCAATAGATAACGCCAATGCTGTATCCTTAACAATGGAACAATCAGATTAGGATCCGTGTGCTGGGAAACTCGCAAGCACGGTTTTGTATGGGAGGGGGAGATGGCGACATCTCTCTCGACCCCTACTAGCTAACAGGAGAAAAACTGGTCTAAGCTAATTATCAAGTTTAAAACCCTGTAGCTTTGTTTTCTGGAAGGAGTGGAATCAGCGTGTCATTAACAAACGTAACAGTCCGAGGTAGACAAAGGCTTGAGTCGCCACCGTCAGGCTTATTTGACTTCATCCAGTCAGTAAGCAAAGTTACCGCCGGAACCATATTGGGTACAACCATGTTAGCCAGTTCCGTGGTGGCAGGAGGGCTGGTGGGTCTAGCCGTTAGTTTCCGTAACTTACCAGACGTAAGGGTATTACAAAACTATATTCCCACCGAAACCACCCACATCTACGATATTGAGGGTAGACACTTAGCCAGCCTTCACGACGAAGCCAACCGAGAAGTAGTTTCTCTTGATGAAATATCCCCCCATGCAAAACGGGCGGTATTAGCTATTGAAGATAGCCATTTTTATGATCATCGGGGGATATATCCCACGGGGATAGTGCGAGCTATGCTTGCTAACCTGGAAAGGGGGAAAACGGTAGAGGGTGGTTCGACCATAACCATGCAGTTGGTGAAAAACCTGTTTTTATCCCCCAGTAGAACCATTAGCCGAAAAGCCGCTGAGGCGGTAATGGCAATTCGCCTCGAACAAATTTTAGACAAAGACGAAATCCTAGAATTATACCTAAATCAGGTTTACTGGGGTCATAACCTGTATGGGATTGAAACAGCCTCCCAAAGCTATTTTAACAAACCGGCATCAGAGCTGAAATTATCTGAAGCGGCGATGATTGCTGGTTTAATTTCGGCACCAGAAGACTATAGCCCCTTTGCAAATTATCAACTAGCTAAACAACGACAGGCTCAAGTGCTTAACCGCATGGTAGAGCTAAATTGGATTACTCCAGAAGAGGCGGCTGAGGCGCGAAAAGAACCCCTATTAGTGGGTAGGATCACCTCCTTTAGAACCAGTGAATTACCATACGTGACGGAAGCGGTGGTTCAGGAGTTAACTAGGGAGTTTGGTCGTGATGCGGTGCTGAAAGGGGGAATGCGGGTTCAAACGACCATTGATTTGAATTTCCAGCGCATGGCAGAAAGAACGGTGAGGGAATGGCACGATCGCCTTTATTATCGAGGAGTATATCGCGATCGCAATAACGGTCAAATCGCATTAGCCGCCGTAGATCCCACTACCCATTTTGTCAAAGCTATGGTGGGAGGGTCTGATTATAATAAAAGCCAGTTCAACCGAGCTATTCAGGCTCAACGGCAACCTGGATCAGCCTTTAAGCCGTTTGTTTACTATGCCGCCTTCGCTACAGGTAGATATGCTCCTAGTACCATTGTTCAAGATACCCCTGTTAGCTATCGCGACGGCTCTGGGTTTTATTCACCCCGCAACTATGGCGGCGGCTTCTCGGGCGCTGTGACCATTCGTTCAGCCTTAGAGACTTCCCTGAATATTCCGGCGGTCAAGCTGGGTCAATCTGTGGGACTCAATCAGGTAATCGAGATTTGTCGCCTCCTGGGAATTACTAGCCCTATGGAGCCGGTAATTTCCTTACCACTCGGATCTGTGGATCTCACACCGATGGAAATGGCTGCATCTTTTGCTACTTTTGCTAATGACGGTTGGCATTCTGACCCCACTTTCATTGTACAAGTCACTGATAGCCAGGGAAATGTCTTGCTTGACAATACCCCATCACCTCGCTTAGTTCTGAATCAGTGGGCGGTAGCCTCTCTAAATGATGTACTGCAAGGGGTAATTACCAGTGGTACTGCCACCAGCGCCCGACTAGGACGACCAGCAGCGGGCAAAACTGGGACTACATCCTCCGAACGCGATGTCTGGTTTGTGGGTTATACTCCCCATTTATCGACGGCGGTTTGGGTTGGTAATGATGACTTCACTCGATTGGCTAGGGGAGTAACTGGGGGAACTGTGGCGGCTCCGGTATGGCGGGACTTTATGAGTCGTGCCTCTGTGGGTAAACCTCAAACTGGTTTTACTCCGGCTTCCAATTTTCCCCGCCCTTAACCGGATGGGCAACAGGTGAGATTGAGATCGTACAATAGAATAAAGCCCCCAAATCATACTCGGTCTTGAGTTGAGCCTCCGGGACTAATCTCGGAGGTATTGGGTTTTCTGAATTAGGATTTTTGCGCCATGAATCTAAATACTTCTTCGACCTCTAGTGTACCAAGCAAAGTAGAGGTTTCTATCCATATTGATTCTGAATTATTGGATCAGGTCAAGCACTTGACTAATGATCCAAGTAAGGTGATTGAAACCGCTCTCCGACAATGGTTGCGGGGAGAACGCCCAGAAGATGATTTGGCTTTGAGTCTACAACGTAACCCTCCCGTGCCACCCCGGGGGGAGTGGAATGATTGAACAAAAAGAGCGACGCACTCGGTCCACCTGCCGGCGGCGAGGTGGGGAGAGCTTGCTCAAAAATCTAGCATAGCCGGCGTGTTTGACCATCAAGGTGGCTTGATGGTCATTGAGTTGGAGTTGGGGGCGGAAAGCCTGGTAAACCACGGTGCGATCGCCAGATGTCTCCGGGCTAAATGCGTGTGTTGACATTGTACCCGAATACGAGTACAATGAGCCGGGAGGGTTGTATTTAAACCTTATTGGCGATCGCCACATTATGTTGAGAGCTTTGCCGGCAACTGCCTTCACCGTTATTGGTGATGCTGTACTTACCCTATTGCGCTGAGTTTTGAGCGTTTTAGGAAGGTTAAATGTTGCACAACAATTCTGATCTACCATTATCAGGCTTTGGGGATATTTTACCCGGTTTGGATGCCGACCTAGTTTTTATTCAGAACCAATCGGGGGAGTATCTACTATTTTCTTGGCGACAATGCGATCGCCATCCTCTTCCTGTTGACCAAATCACAGGAACTAATATGGCAGATACATTTAAGCCTCTGGTACTGACCCCCTATCAAGAAAGAATCGACCGGGTGATCGCCAGCTTAATACCTGAGCGTTTCAGTTATCCATTTTGTTATGAAGAATACTATTTTCCCCTGGAACTGATTGTCAGTCCCATATTAAAATCTAACGGCAGTGCTACCCATGTCCTGGTGATGGGGCGATTACTAGAAAATTCTCAACTGAATCTCAGCCCTAATCACAGTGAACTGATTGCCTACCGCGCCTTACCATCTAATTTTGATATCCAGCAAAAAATGCTGGTTCAAATTGCCGGAACCCTTTGCCGTAGCGTTCCCCCCACTTCTCAAATTTATCAAACTATTCTCGGCCAAATTACTCAAAAAATTCGCCGCACTCTGGATTTAAAAGAGATTTGGCAACAAACTGTTAACAGTCTGGGTCAGGTTCTTGGTGTCAGTCGCTGCATTATCTGTCCCTATCGCAGCACCTCTGATAAGTCTACCCAAGTGGTGGCTGAGTACCGCCAAGAAGATATCCCCATGATGTTGGGTTTAAATCTATGGAGTGATTCGGAATTAGGTTGGGCTCAAGCCTTAGCCACTTTAGAACCGATTATCATTGAGCGCAGTGCCCCTGAAAATGACCCCTATCAACGTCATTCGTTGATGGTGATTCCTACTGCTTATCAAGAGCAACCTAATTCTTTGATTTCCCTGCATCAATGCGATCGCACTCGCCAGTGGACGGCGGCGGAAATAGATTTTGTCCGGGAGTTGGCTACTCATGTAGGAACGGTGATCGCCCATGCTACTCTTTATCAGGAGTTAGAAGAAGCCAGACTCGAAGCTGTGGCTCTTTCTCGCCTCAAAAGTGAGTTCCTCGCCAATACTTCCCACGAACTCAGAACTCCCCTCAACGGTATGATTGGCTTCCTTCAATTAGTCTTAGATGGTATGGCTGATGACCCAGAGGAAGAACGGGAATTTATCGAAGAAGCCCATCAAGCTGCTATTCATCTCCTGAATTTAATTAATGATGTTTTGGATATTGCTAAAATCGAAGCGGGCAAAATGGATATTGAACTCGCTTTGGTCAAAGTTGATGAAGTCCTCAGAGAAATTGAGCATTTTATTCGCCCTCAAGTTGAGCAGAAAAATTTGAAACTAACCATTCAAACGGAGGCTGGCAATAGTCAAATTATTGTTTATGGTAACTATCAACGTATCTTACAAGTGATGCTAAATTTGGTGGGAAATTCCATTAAATTTACTCACAAAGGAGGGATTAATATTAGTCTAGGAATTATCCGCGAAAATGTGATTATCCAAAATCAACAATTTCCGGGATTTGTGGAGTTTAGAGTTGTGGATACTGGTATTGGTGTCCCCATTGAAAAGCAAGATAGATTATTCCAGGCTTTTTCTCAGGTTGATAGTGGTTACACTAAGCAATATGGGGGGACGGGACTGGGTTTAGTTATTTCTCAAAAGCTGGTCCAAGCTATGGGAGGTAAGGTTAAGTTTTACAGTTTGGGTGAAGGCTTAGGCTCAACTGTTACTTTTACTATTCCTCTCTATCAAGAACCATAATATCAATTACCAAGAGATAGGGGGTTGACAACCTCCGAAATATCATGCTATTATTTTGATATATAATTTTATAATGTCAATTTAATCTTGTGAAGTAAAATTGCGACTATCCCTATTGTCTAAAATAATACCACAAGCCAACCGGAAAAGCAACCCCCTCAGCTTCCCAGGGGCAATTTTTTTTTGTTACAAAACTTAACAATAAATTTACAAATCTCATTGTTGCAGTAAGCGTTGATAGTCCACTACTCGACAAATGCGCCATTCAGGTAGTATTGTGGCTCCTATATGTTGGTAAAATGCGATCGCCGATTGATTCCAGTCGAGGACGGTCCACTCTAAGCGCCCACACGGACGTTCTAGGGCGACTTTAGCGACCTGTTGGATTAAGGCTTTCCCAATGCCTAAACGTCGATATTCAGGCATAACAAATAGGTCTTCTAAATGAATGCCGGGTTGAGTCAAAAAGGTGGAAAAGTTATGAAAAAACAGAGCAAAACCTACAGGTTTTTGCTCCCATTCGGCGATAATGACCTCAGCCATTGGTCGATCGCCAAATAGATGCTGTTGCAAAGTTTCCAGATCTCCAGTGACTTGGTGGGAGAGTTTTTCATATTCAGCCAAAGCCTGAATTAAAGCCCAAATGACCGGAACATCATCAACAGTAGCAGGACGGATAATGAGTTGAGGAGGCATAGTTACTTAGAAGTTGACAACTGATTTTAATCGGTTCGACATGGGGAGGGGTTAGCTAGTTAGCAGTCTGCTCAAAAAAAAGTAAAGATTCTTAGAGTTTAATCTAGGCCTAAAATGGTTATAATGGCTTCACTTTGTAGTTAAAGTTACCATCACACTATGTCACAACCGACGATCGAATCAATTTTACACGAGAAACGGTTATTTAATCCGTCCGAGGACTTCTCCAAACAGGCCCGGATTAAGAGCATGGAAGAGTACCGGGAACTCTACGAGAAAGCCAAAGCTAACCCGGAAGCGTTTTGGGCAGAATTAGCGGAAAATGAGTTGCACTGGTTTAAAAAATGGGATCAGGTGCTGGACTGGCAGCCACCTTTTGCGAAGTGGTTTGTGGGGGGCAAAATTAATATTTCCTATAATTGCCTCGATCGCCATTTGACTACCTGGCGCAAAAATAAGGCGGCTTTAATTTGGGAAGGGGAACCGGGAGACTCTCGGACTCTGACCTATTCCCAACTACATCGGGAAGTTTGCCAAATGGCAAATGTGATTAAACAGTTGGGAGTCAAAAAAGGCGATCGCGTTGGGATTTATATGCCCATGATACCAGAGGCGGCGATCGCCATGTTGGCTTGTGCGAGGATTGGCGCACCCCATACCGTCATTTTTGGCGGTTTCAGTGCCGAGGCTCTAAAGGACCGCCTGGAAGATGCCGAAGCTAAATTGGTGATTACTGCTGATGGTGGTTGGCGCAAAGATGCGATCGTACCCCTAAAAGAACAGGTAGATAAGGCTTTACAAGCTGGTGCGCCTAGTGTTGATAACGTTTTGGTCGTACAGCGCACTGAGCAAAAAATCCAGATGGAACCCGGACGGGACCACTGGTGGCATGACTTGCAACAAAATGCTTCCGGGCAATGTCCCGCCGAAGAAATGGATAGCGAGGATATGCTGTTTATCCTTTACACTAGCGGGACTACTGGCAAACCCAAGGGAGTTGTACACACTACTGGTGGCTATAATCTTTACAGTCACATTACTAATCAGTGGGCTTTTGATTTACAGGATACTGATGTTTACTGGTGTACCGCTGATGTGGGTTGGATTACTGGCCATAGTTATATTGTCTATGGGCCTTTGTCCAATGGGGCGACAACTTTGATGTATGAAGGCGCTCCCCGTGCTTCTAATCCCGGTTGTCTGTGGGATGTGGTAGAAAAGTATGGGGTGACTATTTTCTATACTGCTCCTACTGCTATTCGAGCTTTGATGAAAATGGGTGAAAGACACCCTAATGCTCGTGATTTGTCTTCGTTGCGGATTTTGGGTACGGTGGGAGAACCGATTAACCCAGAAGCCTGGATTTGGTATAACCGCGTCATTGGTCAAGGAAAATGTCCCATTGTTGATACTTGGTGGCAAACGGAAACGGGGGGTTTTATGATTACTCCTCTTCCTGGTGCGACTCCTACTAAGCCGGGTTCGGCTACTTTGCCTTTCCCTGGAATTATTGCTGATGTGGTGGATACGGAAGGGGAACCTGTTACTAATAATTCTGGGGGATATTTGGTGGTGCGTCACCCGTGGCCGGGTATGATGCGGACTGTTTATGGCGACCCGGAGCGCTTCCGCCGTACTTATTGGGAGTATCTACGACCTAAAAATGGCGATTATGTCTACTTCGCTGGTGATGGCGCTCATCGAGATGAGGATGGCTATTTCTGGGTGATGGGCCGGGTTGATGATGTGATTAATGTTTCTGGTCATCGCTTGGGGACTATGGAGGTTGAGTCGGCTTTGGTTTCTCATCCGGCTGTGGCTGAGGCGGCGGTGGTTGGCCGTCCTGATGAAGTCAAGGGTGAGGAAATTGTGGCTTTTGTTACTCTTGAAGGCGATCGCCAACCTGATGAAGCCCTGGAAAAAGAGTTGAAGCAGCACGTTGTTAATGAAATTGGAGCCTTGGCGCGTCCCGGGGAAATTCGCTTTTCTGATGATTTACCTAAGACTCGTTCGGGTAAAATTATGCGCCGTTTATTGCGATCGCTTGCTTCGGGTCAGGAGATTTCTGGGGATACTTCCACTCTCCAAGATCGCACCGTTCTCGAAAAGCTGCGCGGTGGCGCTTAGTTGAGCAACTTCCTGGTTAATTAAGCCGGGAATTTCTCAACCACAATTTTGGTGCGTCAGTCCGCTCATTTCCCCATCGGGAAATCATTATTAATTGCTATGACGCACCCGATCGCTTTTTTGATTTTTTCGTCAACACCCAAATCCGCCCGGCTGCAGGGGTTGACAGGGAGCCGAAATTTTGCTAACATATTAGTATCAAGTTACATAATGGAAATATATGCTAATCTGTAAAAAATGCACAGATTTCGATTATATTAAAAGTGTACTGTCAAGAGCCCCAAAAGTCAAGCCCCTACCCCCAAAAAGCAAAATTTTTTAACATTTCTTAACATTTGATTTTTTCGTCAACATTTCAGGTCATCTGGGGAGAGTTGAAAGGGGGGATAATTATATGCGCGGGAAATTCTGGTCAAACTTTGATACCAATTATTGATAGTTTGTTGAGGGGGATAGGGACTATAATTGCGGGACTGTCTGAGAAATTGGAGCATCTGATGTTGGTCTTGAGTGTGATAGGTTAAAGCAGCTAACCAAACCAGGACTTGATAGCGACAGAGGGGTTGTAGGGGACGCATCCAGTCCCGTAGGGTAGGACGGGAAAAGTAATTTTCAATGAGTTGATTACAGTCCGAGGTGAGGATGGCGATCGTATATTGTTTAAAGCTATAATCAGTAGAGACTCTTATAGTCGGTTTTCGTAAACAAATTCCCGCAGCGCCATGGGATGCTAAATTTAGCAATAAATCTATAGTAGCAGCATAGGGAGATAGACCAGAATCAAACCCTCCCCAGCGTTTAACCCAGGAATTTCGGAATAAAATAGCACCAGTTTCAACCAATCGCAACAGGTCCGTTAACATCCAGATATGAAAACCATGTAAACCGTCGCGACCCTGTAAAATTGGCGCAAGATTATCGTAAGGCTGAACTTCCGAAATTAGCTGATTTTCCTCCCAAATTTCCCAACCAGAGAATACCATTTCCAGCGAACCCGCACGATTTTCAAAAGCATCTATCTGGTCAGACAAACTATTAGGTAGTAAAGTCGAACCCCCATCTAAAAACAGGATAAATTCTCCCCTAGCTATATCTAAGCCTCGGTTTCTAGCAGCCACAATTCCCTCGCCACATTGACCAACATATTGCAAAGATTTTCCATAACCTTCGAGGACTTCCGGGGTGTTGTCCGTCGAACCGTTATCAATCACAATAATCTCGCAACCATCAATATTTTGATTCAGGATACCATCAAGAGTTGTTGGTAAAGTTGAACCATCATTATCACTACAAACAATAACACTAACCTGTGGAGAATTAGCCACCGTCGCGGGGATTAAGTAATCAGTAGCATCCGCACTATTTCCCGCGAAATGTCCTTGTAAAAGGCTTTGATTTTGCTTCGCTTCCCTTCCGTGAAACGCTTCGATGCGGTTTCCCCGAAGATGTCCGTAGTCATGATTTTGGTGAATAATAGTAATAGTTTGACTCGCGTTAATTACCGGATATCCTTGTTTTAACGCTTCTCCCACCATCCAATTATCCCAACCCGGACGACCAATAGCAAAAGCCGGAATTTGTTTAAATAGAGGCTTAGGAAATACAAAGTAATCTAACGCACCGATACCGCTAAATATTCCCGCTGTATTGATTTCATCATGTAACTCTTGTTCCCAGTTAGGGTTATCGAAATTAACAGGTTGGTGAATATCCAAATTCCAACGTCGTCCCACCATCAGAAACTGAGGGTAATTAGCATTCACCTGTTGAACCGTAGGGAGAAAATCCCTAGTTAAGATAATATCCGAGTTAATATATGTTAAAACCCCGTGGGAAGCGTGATTATGTACTTGGCTAAAAATATCATTAAGCAGAGGTGTTCCATATTCGTTAACTTGGATATTCCGAATATGTCTCAGGTTCAATTGACTAGCGACTTCTGCGGTTCCCTTCTCATCACCCAATAAGATAATTTCCGGTCTCGGAACCAGTTTAGTCCAACTGGTAATCGCATTACGTTGAATCATTCCCACACTTCCCACAAAGGATTTAGGAACCGCAAAAATAGTCAGGTTAACAGTAGGTTGAATATTATCAAAAATCCAGAAATGACGTTTTTTAGTTCCCATAGAAATTGACTGATATTACAAATCCTCTGTTCGTCTAATTTAGCCCTAAACACCTGGGAGAGTTAGGTGAGATAGTAGGTGGGTTAGGTAACACACATCTACCCCACCTTTTATATAGTAATTTAGATGTTAGTCTGGCATAGTTTCAGCAATAATTTTAGCAAACATCTTGACAAGAGCAGCATTATATGTATTCCCCGACTGCGCTACAGCAGGTTGATACTGTTGTACTGGCTGTCCTGGTGGCGACATATTTTGATACTGTTGTATCTGCTGTATCTGTTGTATTTGTTCCCGCAGTTTTTGAACTTCTGACTTGGACTCTTCCAATTCCTTCTGCTGTTGCTGTAGTTGAGACTGCGACTCTTCCAATTCCTTCTGCTGTTGCTGTAGTTGAGACTGCGAACCCTCTAACTCTTCCTTAGTTTTATGTAACTCAAATGTAGCCTGTTCAAGTTCCACCTGTACTTCATCTAATTGGAAGTTAGCCATTTCTAGTTCTTCTCTGGTATCATGTAACTCCGAGCGAGACTTATCAAGTTCCTGTTGAGTTTCCGTCTGTTTATTCTGTGCATTTTTAAGCTGGTCTTGAACCTCCTTAACTTTGGTTTCCAGTTTCTTCCCTTCAGACTGGGAGTTTTCCAACTCCTTCTGCTTCTGCTGAAAATCCGATTGAGATTTTTCCAGGTCTTTCTGAGTCTGCTGTAGTTGAGACTGGGAGTTTTCCAACTCTTTCTGCTTCTGCTGAAAATCCGATTGAGATTTTTCSAGGTCTTTCTGAGTCTGCTGTAGTTGAGACTGGGAGTTTTCCAACTCCTTCTGCTTCTGCTGAAAATCCGATTGAGATTTTTCGAGGTCTTTCTGAGTCTGCTGTAGTTGAGACTGGGAGTTTTCCAACTCYTTCTGCTTCTGCTGAAAATCCGATTGAGATTTTTCGAGGTCTTTCTGAGTCTGCTGTAGTCGTGTATGGTATTGTTCTAATTCTGCTAATATTTGGTCTCGTTGATATTGAGACTGTTCTAATTCACTAAGAGTTTGTTCCAATTGAGACTGAGACTGTTCTAATTGAGTCTGACTCTGTTTGAATTGAGAATAGGATTTCTCTAAATCAGTTAATATTTGGTCTCTCATCCCTTGAGACTCTTCTAAATCTTCCTGAGTTTGTTCTAGTTGTGAATGAAGATTTTTGCATTCAAGGCGAGTCTGCTGTAGTTGAGACTGGGAGTTTTCCAACTCTTTCTGCTTCTGCTGAAAATCCGATTGAGATTTTTCCAGGTCTTTCTGAGTCTGCTGTAGTTGAGACTGGGAGTTTTCTAACTCTTTGTGCTTCTGCTGATAATCAGATTGAGATTTTCCGAGGTCTTTCTGATGTTGTTGTAGTTGATATTTTAAAAGTTCCTGTTCGGATTCTAATTCTTGGAGTCGAGATAGAGTTATTTTGAGTTCGGTCGGTTTCGGTTCCGTGGGGGGTTGGAGGCGAATATTTGCAGCAATTTCGGGAGTAAGTATCGAGGTATTGATGAGGTTGTTGTGAATATAAACAACTTCATACCGAGAGGGATGATAAGGAGTTGCTTGGGCTACGGGGGTGAAATAATGTTCATTGAGAAAGGCGTTAACTTGCTCAAGAGTTGCGCCACGTTCAAATAGTTGATGTTGGCTTGTCGTGGTGTAAATAGCATCAAGATGTTGGAGAATTTCGGAGGCTCCTGTTAAGGCTAGAAGTTCGGCTCCTTGGATGTCTAAGTATAGTATATTAAAGTCTTCTGGGAGTAGATTAAGTTCGGCTAAAATGGTGTCAATAGTGCGGGTATCAACGGGGATTTGCTGAGTTTCGCTGAGGTTAGGATAAAGTTTTTTGTATTGTGTTAGTGGTAAAATGGAACTGTTGGATTCGATGTTGGTAACGTGGAGAGTGGCTTCACTATTTTGGTCAGCGATCGCCATGTGAACTGTCTGAATATTAGGTCGATCGCCTACAGCCATTTTTAACCGTTCACAGGTGACAGGATTCGCTTCTATTAGCAATATTTGAGCATTAGTAAACTTGGCAAAACGTTTGAGCGATCGCCCTTCTCCAGCTCCCACATAGATAATACCACGAGGTTTAACTTTATGGTCGAGAAAAATTTGTGATAAGTTAAGTTTCATAGATATCGAAATAAACTAATTTTAGATCATATTTAACTCTATTTACCAAGCCATAAATCCGCCAAACATTGGCTAATATATATAGCAGTCATTAGGAGTTAGAATTTCGGGGGTTATCCCCAAGGATTACAGTGAGGTTGAATCTGCTAAATAGGGGAGCGATCGCTCTCATATATACCACTTAATAATAAGTCACCAATCACCATAAATATTCTAGTGAGTTTAATTGTCGTAATTGTTTGCACCCTGAACCAAGCGGATAATTAGGTAATTACCAAGCCTCAAAATCCTGAGTAAATTGAGACAAAGACAACAAACGGATGGGGGGATATTCAGCCACCAAACGTCGCTCTATGGGAGTATTGTAACCCCAGTCAGCCAAAAACAGTGTAACCTGTTGTAGGTCTGGTTGACCTTGTACAGATAACAAAGTATTCATTCTGTCCTCAACAAACCAGATCAGCGGACTAGGATCAGAAAGAGTCATGAGATCCCGTAGAGTTTGGTGCTTAGGCTGTTTGTGTCCCTTACCAAAAATGATTCCCGGGTCGAGAATAATTCCCTGTTGTCCGAGAAGCGATCGCACAAATCGTTCTTCCTTAGTGGTAATTATGCGTAATTGTATCATGTCCTGCTCAAGAATAACCCGAAGGCGATCGCATACACCCGGATAAAAGCGATGTAAAGCCAACCACCCTGGTAGGTCTGTAGCGATCCACTGATCACGAATTTGATCAAGTCGAGGGCCGAGAACTTCCGGTGACAAATGTTCTTGTTCCAGCAGTTGACGTGATACACTATGCCAATCGCTGAGAATATTAGATTCAGAAAACCCCAAAATCAGAGCCCTGATCAAAAGAGGCATTTCCCAGCCAGTTTCTATCACAGGTCTAGTGCGGTAGAATCTAGGGGGTAAATCATCCGGGGGGGTAGACTCAGGAGGCGACCAAACTTCGAGATATGTACGCCAAGCCGTCTGAAAATACTCCAGCAAGCCATCACAGAGAACACCATCAAAGTCCAAGGCGAGAAGATTGGGTTTATCTGGCATAGTTTTTAGTATGTTGTAGGGCAGTTTACCGAAATTCTTGAATTGTTGTGATAGTTTTAGTTTAACATCTAACCAGGTGTGTTGATTAACCCTTTGGGAATTGTCTTTGTGGTTTATGGCTCCAACTCAGAGTTAAAAAATCCAGTAACGCCGCCTCCCAACCCGGACTTACCCCTTAGCCAAGAGTGGCGGATACAAGATCCCCAACTACTGAGGATAGCCCGACGGGTGTATCATGCTTATTCAGAAGTACACGCGAAACGAATGCGCCGTCCGTCTGGTGTAGCCATTAATTCCCGCAGCTATCGGAGTTTACTGCTTTTCTCCCCCAAACCCATTTTGCTTCCGGGAGAATGTTTTATCCCCTTTGAGCAGATAGAATTAGAGTTATTTTAGCCCCAGGCTAGGAAGCGGGCGTGAAACCCCGGTGAAAGGTGAAAGTCTAAATATGGATATTTTAGTTGATCTGCCGGCTTACTTGATTATATTTGCCCTAGGCGCTTCCATAGGTAGCTTTTTAAATGTCATTGTGTATCGAGTCCCGGCTGGTCTGTCGGTGTGGTATCCTCCCTCACGATGTCCCCATTGTCATACCCGTTTAGGTTTAAGTGAAAATGTGCCGGTTTTGGGGTGGTTGTGGTTGCGGGGTAAATGTCGCCATTGCCATGCACCGATATCTATGCGCTATCCTTTAGTAGAAGGGTTAATGGGTCTATTGTTTTTGCTGGTATATGTAACCATCATGCCAGGAACTATAGTAGAACTGTTTGGCTTGTGGGCGTTATTAGCTTGGTTGGTGGCATTATCTCTAATTGATATAGATACCCTAACCCTTCCTAACCCTCTCACCCAGTCAGGTTTGGTGCTGGGGTTGTGCTTTCAAGGCTTACTGGGATTAAAAACGGCTGGGGTGATAGACCAGTTAATGGTGGGTATTTTGGGGGCGGTGCTAGGATTATGGTTATTTGAAGCGATCGCCTTTTTGGGGTCCATGGCTTTTGGACAAACGGCTATGGGGGCGGGAGATGCTAAATTAGCGGCCCTTATGGGGGCTTGGTTGGGGTGGAAGATGCTATTGGTCGCAAGTTTCATCGCCTGTGGTTTAGGAGCCTTTATCGGCGCAGGAGCCATGGCTGTGGGCATATTAGACCGCCGCCAACCCATGCCATTTGGTCCTTTTTTAGCGATCGCTGCTGGTATAACTGCCCTGTGGGGTGAGATAATAGTATCTATGTATATGGAGTTATTTTTCCCAGTTATCTGAGGTAAAGTGCATCAGGCTTTGTGCCTATCCTAGAGATAGAAATGATCGTGTCTTGGATTACACTAAAAACCACTGCTATGCGCTGGGAAGCCGAGTTAATGCAACAGGTCCTCAGCTCCCATGATATTCCAGCACGGGTAATTAGCCTAGGAGTTGGGTCATATATGGGGGTGGGGGGTCCAGCTAAGTTGCAAGTACCATCGGAACATTTGTGGACAGCACTACTGCTGCTGAGTCCGGTGGACGAAGAGCCAGAGGAGCATGATTTAATCTCAAATTAGGTTAATATTTTAGGGCAATACGGTATAATAAGATAAGAAGCGAGAAGAGTTGAGGATAAACCTATTGCCAGATATGTCAAACCCAAGGAAGCGGCCTAAATCCTTGGAGTCCATGAAAGAACACTCCGCAGATGGGACTCCAATGGCTCAATCGAGACCATCAGAACCCCGGCTGGGCAACGACGATACAACGTTGAGTCATATACTGCTGCCAAATCAGGCAGTGACAAACGCAAAGTCGTTATCTATGCCAGAGCTAGTAGCCGCGCCCAGCAGTCCGACCTCAAGCGACAGGTGGCCGCACTGTCCAACCT
>NZ_PKGG01000250.1:0-6773 GCF_046480465.1 Arthrospira sp. PCC 8006 | reverse complement strand
TTTCAGTCACATCCTTTCCCCTTATAGGCATACGCTTACACTTTTCACTACTCAATAGACACAACACTACTGAGAGCCTAACAGGGGTTTAAACGTTCCGTTTATATGGGCATTCCATCTTTAGATTTGTTCTATCCACCGGGGTACTTAAAAAGGTCTGTGTAGGTAGTAAATACAACTTCCTACTTTTCCCCTTACCCTTTTGGGCGCAGCGTATCAAACCTATTTCGCTGCTTAATGCTGACGATGGTTCAAGCCGAACATTCGGTTTCCCTAATCATGGATGGTTGGCAGTGGTCGCATCTGGTAGTAGGTTCTACTTCACGCCTTCCGTTCCCCGCTTCAATCCTGGGTTTGTGATTCCCAAAACTGGGGGTGGCTATCGCCTTTACTCTTTCCCATAATCGCCCCAAGTGGATTTTACTCCTCCTAAGTTCACCTGGACGGTAAATTTTGCGATTTTTTAAAATGGGATTGACCTTGAGTTTCCTGCCTTGCTCGTTTTAAGCCCGAGCGTTGGAACATATAAACAGTTAAGGGGTAACTGGGTTGAATCAGTTGATTCCCCTCTAGGAGGTTATTTCGAGCATTGCAGCCATATTTCACTCCTAAACGTCTCGCACGTATTTCCCATAATAGCTAATCATGACTTGCTGCTTGGCGCGGGTGGCTGCGACGTGCAATAAACAGCGTTCCGCAGTAATAAAGCGGTCTTTGGAAACATCGCATCGATAGATAACCGACGCGATCGCCTCTAATTTAACAGCCGGAAATCAAGACTTGGGGGTTTTGAGAATCCCCTCCATGAGCGGTAGTCCGGTAGGGATTCTTTCCCACCGGACAATATCGCCTACAAATATGGCGATTTTTTAGGAACGACTAATCTGAAATCGAACCGTGTAATCCCAGCTAGACCAACCCATAAAGCTGTTTTTCTTAGACATCTTCCACTCCCGCACTTCATAAGCCGGTCCTACGGCAGAAATTTCCAATTCGCAAGCACCGAGCAAATCATCTTTATCAAAACTTGCGAGAATGCCAACGCCAGTTGTTGCGGCTGAAAGAATCGTCCCAGCAAGGACTCCGTAGGGTCCGGCAGCAGATACAGCACCGGAAACCATACTGCTAATTGCTCCGACCGTATCACCGTACTTAGACCAGTCTTTTCCAGCATCTTCATCATAAGCTTTCAGTCCACCTTTGATGACTTGTCCTGGCTGAAGATTGCCGTCAAATAAAACGGAATCTCCGGGATTAAATGACTTTCTTTGCTTGTCATTGATTTTGATAGGGCGGGTCAAAATTGCTTTGGTGACGTCACCACCGACTAGGGCACCGACAAGATAAAAATCATCGGCTCCCGTAACATCTTCGGTATCGGCACAATACACATCAATTAATTCAATCCTGATACGAGTCATACATTTTTCCTTTGATTAGTTTGTCGAAGTAGAGATTTGTTTGATTCTTTTCTCCCTTCTACTAGAAGACGATTCTCTCTACCAATTTCTGAATTTCTTTTTTTAATTTCTTTTTTTTCGCTGTTTTTGGTCCAAAAATCGAAAATAGCGATCGCTGCTTTACATGACCAGTGCCGGTGCCGGTAATTGGCTGTAAGCCAGAAGCCCGGTTTCTCACCAGACTCAAAGAAGCCCGGTTTCTCACCAGACTCAAAGAAACCAGGTTTATTTGAGAAACCAGGTTTCTTTTTTTTAAAGAAATCGGGTTTATTTTTTGCCCACAAATGGGCTGGGTTTCCCATAATAGCTAATCAGGACTTGCTGCTTGGCGCGGGTGGCATCGACGTGCCATAAACCGGGTATCGAAGTAATAAATCGGTCTTTAGTAATATGGTCTGGTCAGTCATTTAAGTACCTTTTTGGGGGTAAAATATTATCATTTAATCCCAGTAATAGAATCCAGTAAAATTGTAAACCTTTTACTCGGTGCATTGTGCCGATGCGGATGCCTTCATCTAAGAGATTGTCCGGTTGATTTCGTTTAATTCGTGTAATTGACGATTTGATAATTGCGCCATGGCTGACTCGTACTGTTCCATAGCGCGATTTTGTGCGAAACACCATGCCAACTCGCGATGAATTGCGATCGCCAGTATTCCCCTGATTTTGCAAGGTTGTTAATAACTCTTGTAAATAGGAAATTTCCTGCTCAAAAATCTTGAACCCCTTGACAATGGGGGCATCGCCGTGCATGATTGAACGGTAATCTTGCACGTGAATCTACTCCGCCATCTAAATCATCGATCACCAAATTTTCCAGAACCGCTGTCGCCCATTTGCGAGTTTCGTCCGTAGTGCGATAATTGAGGCGCAACTTCTTAGACCGTCCGCGAATATCAATATGGCAGTCGCCAATTAGATGACAATTTGCCCATAGATGCGTTGGTGGGCATCTGCGACCAAGAATATATCATTGGCTGTTGGGAGACCCGCGATCGCCCTAATTAACTCAAATACCCCTTTACTCATATCCTGGGCTTCATCCACAATTACCGCTTTATAGGGGAGAATTTCTCGACCTTTGGCGCGGATAATCGCGCATAGCATCATACATCGCGTCATTAGCCTCGCGGTATCCCGCTTCTCGTAGCAGGTTGCGATACTCCTCAAAAACCAGCCATATTCCTTGTCGTGCTTTGACGACTCAAACGGGTTAAGCGACCAATGCGACGGGAACCTAGATAATCGCGCTAGAGTTTGGCAGCGGTTTTGTTGTAGCACTTCCTGCCATTCTTCCCGATAAAAACTTAGGGGAAATCCTAATTCTGGCGGCGCTAAAGTATAGGCTTGTTGCCAGAGGTCATCCGTTTCGTTATTGTACACGATCCGGTTTTCGATGCCCTCCTCTTTGAAAAAACTTGTCACCCAAGAGTCTAGGTTAATTACCCGAATGCGTTTCATTACTTCCGGGGTGCAAATGGTTTTCAGGTTGTTTTCAATATCGATCGCTAAATTTCGGATAAACGTCGTAAACAAAAGGCGATCGCTCGTTTTCGTCAAGCGATTTTCTGCCAACCATTTCGCCCGGTGCATCGCCACCACAGTTTTACCAGTCCCCGCCCCACCGAGTACCCTCACCGCCCCATTCCAGTCTCTTTCAACTAATTTCCGTTGGGTGGGATGAAGGAAAACCCGCCATTTTTCCAGGGGGGCTGCTAACATTTCCTCTAATTCTGTGTCATCGGTGATTACCATAAACCGACAACGGCTGTCCTCATTGTCTAGGGCTGCTTCGGTGGTTATCCGGGTCGATATTATCTTTGGGTTCTGGCCAATGCAATTGTTGGAAAATATCCGGGAGGGGATAGCCAGCAGCTAACATAAAAATCCCGTCGCTGGCTTCCTTGGGGAGATGGGGCAAAAGTTCTTCCACCCATACGATCGCTCACAATTTCCCGCACGGCTGGGAGTAAAATTTCAGGAACCCCCAAACGCATTAAATCCCGATCGGCGATCGCATCAAAGCGTTTAGGTTGGGCTTCTGGTTGCTGGTGACTTTGCTTGAGTTTTTCCGTAGTCGCTTCTACTTGTTCAACATCGATAATTTGCACCTAAGAAAGAAACCTGGTTAATTTGGCAGACTTTTCGCCGCGCCCATTGATAAGCAACCTGCATGTTTATCAACCCATAGCAATAGATAGGTATTCCCCGTTTCCGGTTTCAGTACGATCGCCCGATAATCTAAATCCACCCGCACAGATTTTAGTCGTTTGTCTCGACTCCCTATGGAGTTAAGCGATCGCTTTTACGCTACCACGATCGCTTAATAGTTCATATCCCGCTTGGGGTCCGGGCCAGTTTTCCTGACTCATGCGACGGGTGGCGGGAAAAAGACTTTCTTCGATCACTAATTCCCTTAACTCCTCCCAACGGGGGTCAGTGTTTTCTAGGGGAGACTGGACTACAGAAGAAAGGAGTAGCTAGGGATATCTCTGGGACAGCGTTGGTGGTAATGGCGTAAAAATGGGGGAGGAATTGGTATAAATTCAGCGATCGCAATGCTTCGGGCCAACTTCCGGGGTCTTCGGGGTTGGTCGTCTAACTCTAAGCAGACGAGGCTACCTGTCGCGTTTTTTTCGTGGTTACGCTTCAGGTCTACTAGCGTAAAAATCTGTAATGACTCCGAAATAGATACCTCCCCAATGGCGTATGTGGGGGGAACTTCCCAAAGGGCGATCACTTCTGGAGATAGGCGAGTTTCCATCCTCCCTAGAAATTCTGGTGACCTATCATTGGGGGGACTCCCTTGGGCTAGAGTTCGTATGGGACGCCCACCTTTGCCAATTTTGCGCCTGGGGTTGGTCTAAATAACTCATTAGCCATGCAAAACTATCCTTGCTTTCCAGGGGTTGCATTCCCTCGCAGTCATATTGCTTATAAAATGAGAAAGCGCATTTCCGGAATTGCTGGTTATTTAAGTCCTCACGGAAACTGTCCGGCGGGGGATTGGGTGCGGGCTCCGGGCTGCGGTTAACCTGTTTCTTCAATCATCCCTTAACGACCAACACCAAAATCGACCACTACGGACGATCGCCTGACGTTGTTGGAAGTCTTCCTTAATGCGATCGCGATGATATTCCCAACCGTCTGTAAATACCACCACTGGTAAACTCTCCACCCGACTCGAAGCCGGACGCATGATAAAATCCGCCCGACAGGGAATGGTTACACCATCTTTTTCGTCCAGCGTTACTTGAGTTTCCACAATCCAAGCACTATTTTTTATTTTGATAAAATAGGCTGTTTTACCATCAATAATCTCTGGTTTCAGCACTAAATCAGTTCGCATTGATAGCGCCTTGATAAAGTTTCTCTCTATCTAGTTCACTCTCTAAATTGCTATTAACTTGAATCGCTGATAAACCTTCCGAATGGTCTTTTAATTCACTCCAATGATTCAGTAATTTTCCAAGTAAATTCTCCGCTTTTTCTGGCTAGTATAGTCTTTATAAAAACTATTCCAATAAGCAAAAATACATTGATAGCACCCGTCTTGATGCCTTTCTTTGCAACTACAGGTTCTCATCTTTTCCAAGGCTTGCAGAAATACCTCTTGTAATTCCTGCGGCTGGCGAATTAATTGCCGGAGATATCCCGTCCCTCCCGGTATGCTATCGAACAGATATAAAAACGATTTGCGGAGGTTGCTTTCCGGTTGCGGTTCTTCGCTAATGGTCGTCCGGAGGTGGTCTACTTTCCCCCGAAACTTCTCTTTTAAGCCTAATTGAAGCGCTGCAATAAACGAGTGCAAACCTTCCAGAGTCCAGAAACTTTCATCCGGCATTAAAAACCGGATTGATTATGATTCAAATTCCCGGTAAAGATACAGCACCTCGATAGTTTTTACCTGGTCGGGTTTGTCCCGCCACTGACAGCTAATCGCGTGATTTTGGGTGTGGTCTTTATTCCTATCCATTACTTTACTATAAGGCAAACTGTAAAGCCTTTTGTCGTAAATTTTTTACCCGCAATTTCCACCGTTTCCCCCGTGGACAAAGACTCGCCTAGGTTGATTTTGCGGAACTTCGTGCGGGAAATATACTCGAACCGAAAGAGAAAGGGTGATTAATCAAAAAAGTTTGTTCGCAGAATTCCGGCAAAAAATCCACTAATAACTGTTTGTTGAAAAATCTAATTTTGCAGCTTTTACTATCATTAATTAGGCGACTTTTTTAGCCTAAAGTAGTTGCCATAAATTGCCATAACCGCAGCATAGTGAGCAACCTGCCTTTATCACTCCATAGGGTATCATTACATCGCGGGCAGGTTTTTGGATGGGCTTCTGGTTGAAAACTCTCCGTTGCATAACTACAACTTCGACAAATTCGCCACTCTTGCGGCTCCGATAATTTGAGGTCTATTTGGTCAACCTTTACTCGTCTTCCTTCCGCATAAAAAACCCCGCTGGGTACTAATTCTCTAATCGCCACCTGGCTGGGGCGTTCATAGGTCATGGTTAGCACCTCATAACGCTTACCATTCGCCCCTTTTTTTTCCCGCAGTTTCCGCAAAACCATTGACCGTAAAGTTACTCCAGCTTCCGGGAAAGCATAGTTGGGGAGCAGTCCCTCGTCCGTCAAAAAGTTAAAGATATTTTTGTTGTTGATATCTCGGATAATTTCCCGGAGTCCCTCTTTTTCTTGTTCCATTTCTGCCAGCTTTTCCGGGTCTTGCAGGTGGGTTCCCCTTTTTGGGCTTTGATTTTTTTGGTGAGGTTGACGATCGCATTACTAAAACGATGTCGTTCTTTTTTCATTCCTTCTAGGCGGTTCAAAATGCGCCAGCCTAGTCCGCCGATTTCCCCTTGTCCCTGGTGCATGAACTCCTCAATTTGGGCTTGAGTTTCTGGGGTAATGGTATCCGCGAATAAATCTATAAATTCCCTCAGTAATTCCCCTTGCTGGCTGTCAATGAACCTTAGCCAATTGTAAGGAAATCGATTTTGGGCTTGATTTTGCAGATGGTTTAGGATATCATTAAGTTGGGGAGAGAATCCTTCCGAGTCTAACCCACTAGCCACCCAATTATCTAGGCAAAACGCCGTCAGTTGTCTCTCTAAAATCGCCGCCGCGTTTAGATAGCATCCCGAAGCGTCTATCCCCCCTTATAGAATTTGGGCGGGGTCGCTGTAGAAGAATAAATCGTGGGGTTTGGCGTTGGCAATTACTCCCACTAAGGCATTACCGTCTCGTCGTCCGGCGCGACCAATGCGCTGCTGGTAGTTGGCGACGTTGGGGGGGAGAGAACATAGGA
>NZ_PKGG01000111.1:0-16731 GCF_046480465.1 Arthrospira sp. PCC 8006 | reverse complement strand
ATCGGGTTTAGATGTTTAATCAGGGCTGATTGAGGTGCAGTTTTAGATTGTTTAATTACAYCTTTTATCGCTTATGTGTGGGCAACTGCTTTTGGGCTGGGTTTTATGTGGGTTTTATGTCCGATTAATCGGCTCTTACGTCCCCCTGTTTTTCCAGTTTTATATTTTCCTACTGGATGTTGCCTGATATTGAATCCTAGAAAGTCGAACCCTGGTTTTTCTGTTTTACCATCATACTCAATAGATTTGAGCGTGTGGCAGATTCGAGTTTTTTCAGGTTTTATTTCTAAGCCTACGGGTTTTAACCATTCGGTGATTGCAGTTTGGCACTGTTCAATGATTCCTAGGTCTTTTGAGATGACCACAAAATCATCGGCGTATCTTATGACATTCGCATACGGGCGATTGTCTGTTTTCTTAGGGTACAGTTTTTCAATTAACCTAATCATCCCCAACAGTTCGATGTTAGCGAGTATTGGACTTATTACCCCTCCTTGAGGTGTCCCTGCTTCTGTATCCTCAAATACACCGTTATCTAGCACACCTGCTTTGAGCCATTGTTTCAGGTCTCTTTTTAGGCAGCTTGGACAATGAATTTTGGACAGTAGGTAATCATGGTTCACGGTAAGAGCATTTCGCTATATCTGCATCAAGAACATAATATTGTCCTTTATTAATGGCAGCGTAAATCCTGCCTATTGCATCCTGGGCTGACCGTCCAGGACGGAACCCATAGCTTGTGCCTTCAAATCTCGATTCCCATTCAGGTTCGAGAGCCGTTTTAACCAAGGCTTGCCTCGCTCTATCTTGGATTGTGGGAATTCCTATTCCAGCTTTTTTCATCCCTACCAGGTTTTGGAATCCACACCCGTCGCAGTGGTTTTGCTTTGAKATTTCCYTTAATGTTCTYMACAAGYTCRARCCTTTGTCTTGGAGWGATTACTCTTACTCCATCAACACCGGCTGTCTTCTTGCCTTGACCCGCCTGGGGGGCGGGTTTATTAAGCTGACTGTTGGGAAGCATGGCTGACCGTGGAACCCGCCCCTACAGTCGCACTGCTAGGAGCCGGGCATAATATGACTTCACCAATAGACGTTGCCATCTTCGTGCCTTAGCGTCTTGTCCCGATTTAGCTGCTTGAAATATACTCTTTTGGAGCTTGAATACTTTCCGTTGAACCTTAGTCCATGGGATTGTCTTCCATGCGTTGTTCGTAGTCTTGATTGGTTTTGGTTTTCCCAACCCTTTCTTTAAACTCGCTATCGCCATTTGTACACCTACTAAACTCTATTCCTTACAATCAAACCGTGACCTGTTAGCATATCCCTACTATTACAGCAGGGTGTTGGCTTTTGGTCACATCTCACATCCTCCTAGACTTGCGGTTACACTTATCCCTACTGATATTTCGACCAAATAATCAGAGTCTAGGAGGACTTAAAACGTTCCATTTATATGGGCATTCCATCTTGAGATTTGTCCTTTCCACCGGGGTACTTTTAAAGGTCTGTGTAGGTGATGAAAAGATTACCCTACTTTTCCCCTTACTCTTTTGAGCGCAGCGTATCAACCTGTTTCGSTGCTCAATAATGACGATGGTTCAAGCCGGACATTCGGTTTCCCTAATCATGGATGGTTGGCAGTGGTCGCATCTGGNAGTAGGTTCTACTTCACCCCTTCCGTTCCCCGCTTCAGTCCTGGGGTTATGATTCCCAAAACTGGGGGTGGCTGTCGCCGTTACTCTTTACTCCCTGATTTCTCAGTTGGTTCATGACCTTGAGTTCCCTGCCTTGTTTGGATTTTTCCAAACGTCGGGACATATAAACAGTTATGAGGATGGTCAGGAGAGATCTCCTTATATTCAACCAAGGGGTATAAATCCTCACCAGGCAGTTATTTCGGGCATTGCAGCCCTATTTGATGCCTGAACGTCTCGCACCTTTTACCACATTATGGCAAATGATTCAGGGCTGGGCTTGTTTTCTATATATTACGGACGGATACAAAGTTTATCCTTGCTTAATTGAGGATTGCAATCATCTAGTCAGCAAAACGGCTATGACAAGAGTAGAAGGAGAAAACTGCCGTCTGAGGCACTATTTAGCCAGGCTACATCGCAAAACTTTGTGTGATTCCAAGTCCACTGAGATGTTGTACAAATCAATTCGCTTACTTATCTATTATTTGAAGCATGGACAACTTCCTCCGTTCTCTTCATCATTCCTCACTGTGCAATACCAGATTGTGAGTAATATCTGAGTAACTAGGCATAGTTATCGGGTTAAGTAAATTCCGGTTATCGTCGTTAGGATAAGGCTTTAAGTTAAATCGGGATAACAGGTATTCAACCTGCACCATAGTCAATCAGGACACCAACCACAACCGGGTTGGTGTCAATAATTAAACTAATCCCAGATGCTATTAGCAACATACAATGGTTGAACAAAAAGAGCGACGCACTCCCCCACCTGCCTGCGGCGTGGGGGTCAAGGAGCGGAGATTGTGGTATAGTTCTTCTATCTGTGCGAGACGTTCAGGCATGAAATAGGGTTGCAATACCCGAAATAACCGCCTGGTGGGGACTTCAACCCCTTGGTTGAATATAAGGATCTCGCTTCTGACCATCCCCATAACTGTTTATATGTCCCAACGTTTGGTATAGAAATATACAAAACAAGGTAGGGAACTCAAGGTCAAAACGCAAAATCGGAAATATTAATGATTCTTTAACAATTGCGTAGAGAGTAACGGCGATAGCCACCCCCAATTTCAGGACTCACAACCCGTCAGATTGAAGTGGGGAACGGAAGGCTCCGAGATACAACCTAGTATTGGAACCATGACCACTGCCAACCATCCATGATTAGGCGTGAGCCAAATGTCTGACTTGAACCATCGTAAGAACTAAGTAGCGAAATAGGTTGATACGCTGCGCTCAAAAGAGTAAGGGGAAAAGTAGGAGGCTAGATAAACTACCTACACAGACCTTTAAAGTACCCCGGTGGAGAGGACAAATCTAAAGATGGAAAGCCCATATAAACGGAACGTTTTAACCCCTCAATGGCTCTGAATCATTTGGTCGAAATGTTCAGTAGTGAAAGTGTAAGCGCAGGCCTTTGAGGGAGTGAGATGTGACCAGAAGCTAACGCCCGGCTGTAATGGACGGGATATGCCAACGGGTCACGGTTTGATTGCAAGGATAGAGTCGATTAAGGGTTAATATGACGAAATCGAGTTTAAAGAACGGATTTGGGAAAACCAGACCAATCAAGACGTGCGTTTGTATGGAGAAGTATCAACTGGACTAAGGTTCAGCGATACGTCTTTAAGCTCCAAAAGAGGATATTCCAAGCAGCTAAATCGGGACAGGACGCGAAGGTTAGAAGGTGGCAACGTCTATTGGTGAAATCATATTATGCCCGGCTCTTAGCGGTGCGACGGGTGACCCAAGACAATCAAGGCAAAAAGACGGCTGGAGTAGATGGGATGGTCGTAATATCCCCTAAGCAAAGGTTAGAAATGGCTGAGAAAATCAAGGGAAACCTCAAAACAAAACCACTACGAAGGGTGTGGATTCCAAAACCTGGAAGGGATGAGAAACGTCCTCTAGGGATACCCACAATCCAAGATAGAGCCAGGCAAGCCTTGGTGAAATCGGCTCTCGAACCCGAATGGGAAGGGAGATTTGAAGGCACAAGCTACGGGTTCAGACCAGGCAGGTCAGCCCATGACGCGATTGGTAGAATATACACGGCCATAAATCAGGGTCAATACTATGTCCTTGATGCGGATATAGCGAAATGCTTCGACCGAATAAACCATGATTACCTACTGTCCAAAATTCATTGTCCTAGCGTAATTAAACGCGACCTGAAACAATGGTTAAAAGCAGGAGTGCTAGACAATGGCGTATTCGAGGATACAGAAGCCGGGACACCACAAGGAGGGGTAATAAGTCCAATACTCGCCAACATTGCACTGGATGGAATGGCTAGGTTAATTGAAACAATGTATCCAAAAGCAAGTGGGGGTAAAGTTAAAGCCACCCTAATAAGATACGCTGATGATTTTGTAGTGATATCACCGTCACTGGACATCATTGAACAGTGCAAAACTGCTATTTCCCGTTGGTTAAAACCTATAGGATTAGAGATTAAACCGGAAAAGACCAGAGTGTGTCATACACTTAACCCCATACAATATGAAGGGAAAACAGAAGAACCTGGTTTCGATTTCTTGGGATTCAATATTAGGCAATACCCAGCAGGAAAACATAGAGCGGGGAAGATAAATAGGGACACAAGGAAAACCTTTTTAACCCACATCAAACCCAGTAAGAAGGCAGTTAAAGCCCAGATAGAAGTGATTAAGGGTGTAATCAAACAACATAAGACAGCACCCCAATCAGCCTTGATTAGCAAGCTAAATCCGATAATACGGGGATGGTCAAATTACTATTCAGGGGTCGTTTCAATAGAAACCTTCTCTAAGCTAGACCACATAATTTGGCAAATGTTAAGGGCATGGACAGTCTCAAGATGCGGAAAGGCAAACTACGAAAAACTGAGTAATTATTTCAGACCTGGAAAAGTTAAACTCAGTAATGGGAAAGAAAGACAAGAAAGTTGGATGTTCCAAACCAAAGATGGGTTACATTTCCACAAGCATAGCTGGACGCCAATTGTCAGACATACCCTAGTGCGCCCGGATGCAACACCATACGACGGAAATTGGACTTATTGGGCAACCAGGAAAGGTCAGGCAATCGATACACCAACAAGGGTAGCAAAACTACTTAAAAAGCAAAAAGGTAGGTGCGCCTGGTGTGGGCAATACTTTACCCCATCAGATTTAGTTGAAGTAGACCACATAGTACCTCGAAGCCAAGGTGGTAAAGAGGAGTACAAGAATCTTCAACTATTGCACCGCCACTGTCATGATGATAAAACGGCACTAGATGAAGCCGATGCTGTGTCCTTAACAATGGAGCAATCAAACTAGGAGCCGTGTGAAGGGAAACTTTCATGCACGGTTCTGAATGGGAGGGGGTGAAGGTGACTTCACTCTCGACCCCTAATCAACTGGCACGGTAATGGGCGGGCATAGAACCCGAACTCCCCAGAGACACGATTGGTTGAGAAAGGTAAAGCGGCCTATAAGTCCTCTGTAGTCGGTTAATCAACGTCAGACTCAGGGCAAAACTATTCATCAGCCCGAAGCGGAAACGACTTAGGGGTGTATGCGGGCAAAAGTTCCCGCAACACGGTGAGAATGCCACCTGTCACGAGGGATAAATCCTTGTCCCCACCCCCACCTCGCGGAACGCAGGTGGCGGAGCATTCATGTGTGAACGTTGATCACTTCTTGCTCTAGGCTGACCGGTGGGATCATTCTAGGTACTTTCGGAAAAATGTAAAAATATTGCAACGGCCTCCGGTATGATCACGTTACGCATCTCGATCTAAGGGAACGCAAAATACAATTATGCGAATTTTATTTGTAGCGGCGGAAGCGGCACCCCTGGCCAAAGTCGGGGGTATGGGGGATGTCGTGGGTGCTTTGCCCCAGGTCTTGCGGGCAATGGGCCATGATGTCCGGGTATTTATGCCCTACTATGGCTTTTTACCAGACAAAATCAAAATACCCAAGGAACCTATATGGTGGGGAACCGCCATGTATCAAAAATTTGCGGTTTTTGAGACGACATTTCCCAAAACTGATGTTCCATTATATTTATTTGGACATCCTTCGTTTATGCCTCGTCGGATTTACTATGGAGAAGATGAGGATTGGCGGTTCACCCTATTTGCGAATGGGGCTGCTGAATTTTGTTGGAATTACTGGAAACCCCAAATTGTTCACTGTCATGATTGGCATACCGGGATGATTCCCGTATGGATGAAAGAAACCCCTGATATAGGTACTATCTTTACCATTCATAATTTAGCTTATCAAGGACCTTGGCGCTGGTTTTTGGAACGGATTACCTGGTGTCCTTGGTTTATGGAAGGTCATAATGTCATGGCGGCAGCGGTTCAATTTGCTGACCGGGTAACTACAGTATCTCCCACTTATGCTAGTCAGATTCAAACGGCTGGCTATGGGGAAAACATGGAAGGTTTGCTCTCCTATATAAGTGGCAAAATGTCGGGGATTCTTAATGGGATTGATACGTCGTCTTATAACCCGGAAAACGATCGCTATATCGTGGAAAACTTTAATGCTGATACCGTGGAAAAACGGAAAACCAATAAAGTTGCCCTTCAGGAAGAGTTAGGACTAGAAGTTAACTCCGGTGCCTTCCTGATTGGTATGGTAACACGACTGGTGGAACAAAAAGGACTCGATCTAGTAATTCAAATTATGGATCAGTTTATGTCCTTTACTGATTCCCAATTTATTTTACTGGGAACAGGCGATCGCTATTACGAAACCCAAATGTGGCAAATGGCATCCCGCTATCCGGGGAGAATGACGACCCAAATTCTGTTTAATGATGCCCTATCACGGCGGATTTATTCTGGTGCGGATGCCTTAATTATGCCCAGTCGTTTTGAGCCTTGCGGAATTAGCCAAATGTTAGCAATGCGTTATGGCTGTATTCCCATTGTGCGGCGTACAGGAGGCTTAGTCGATACGGTATCCCATAACGACCCAGTAGGGGAAGGCGGCACAGGTTACTGTTTTGACCGCTACGAACCTCTGGACTTCTTTACGTCTATGGTTCGCGCTTCGGAGGCTTTCCGCTATAAAGACCATTGGCGGCGACTCCAACAGCGAGCCATGCACCAAAACTTTAGCTGGGAAAACTCAGCCCGGGAATACATCAAGGTTTATGAGGAAGTAGCGGGATACTATTCCTACCAACCCCCAACCCCTGAAGCAGAACCGGAAACTGGTGTCACTACTTAGGGCAACACTCCATTATTAGCTAAAAGACCCGGTTTCTCTAGTTCCCACTGGACACAGAAACCGGGTTTTTCTGGGATAGAATCAACTACAAAGCGATCGCCGTTTTTTGATGAACCCTTGCACTAGCCTCTATAACTGCTTGACGCGCCCATAGGTCGGCGGCTAAGATGTCATCCAAACTAGGATTTTGACAATTATCTTGTTCATGGCGCGCGCACACCATTTCAATGACCTTGGGAATATCCAAAAAGCTAATTTTTTCATCTAAAAACAGAGCCACAGCCTGTTCATTAGCGGCATTTAACACGGCTGGCATAGACCCCCCAGACCGTCCGGCCGCGTATGCTAACTGCATACAAGGATATTTTTGATTATCTGGTGCTTTAAAAGTCAAATTACCAGCTTTGACCAAATCCAACTGTTCCCAATCGGTATAAATTCTTTCCGGCCAAGATAGAGCATATAATAGGGGCAAACGCATATCCGGCCAACCCAACTGCGCCAATACAGAAGTATCCTGCAACTCAATCAAAGAGTGAATAATACTCTGGGGATGAATGACAATATCAATTTGATCATAATCCAAACCAAAGAGAAAATGAGCCTCAATCACCTCGAGACCCTTATTCATCATGGTAGCGGAATCAACGGTAATTTTACGCCCCATGGACCAATTAGGATGCGTAGTTGCATCAGCCACTGTGACCTCGGTTAACCTTTCTACAGGCCAATCACGAAAAGCGCCCCCAGAAGCTGTCAGAATAATCCGTCGTAAACCCCCAGAGGGAACCCCTTGCAGACACTGAAAAATAGCGGAATGTTCGGAGTCAGCGGGTAACAATTTAACGCCATATTTCTCAATCATAGGATTGACGACAGGTCCGCCAGCGATGAGAGTTTCCTTATTAGCCAGGGCGATATCCTTACCGGCTTCAATAGCTGCAATTGTTGGCAATAGTCCGGCACAGCCAACAATACCAGTCACCACAGCTTCCGAGTCTCCATAGCGGGCAACTTCCACTATACCAGACTCTCCTGCTTCTATAATGGGTTGGGGGTCAAGATCGGCGATCGCCTCTCGCAATTCCCACAACTTATTCTGGTCACAAATAGCGACAATTTCCGGCCGAAACTGTCGCACCTGTTGCGCCAGGAGAGTGACATTACTACCTGTGGCTAATCCCACAATTTTAAACTTATCGGGGTGATCAGCAACAATATCGAGAGTTTGAGTACCGATAGAACCGGTAGAACCGAGAAGAGTAATTGCCTTCATGTCTTTTGCTAACTTATGTTATTAAATAACCATAGTATCTGTAAGTGTCACCCCCATGCAAACCCCATGAGCAAATTAAAGCACAATTCCCCTCATAAACTCTCATTATACCCACAGCGATACATCCGCAAGAAATAACCCCGAACGCGAGATTTTACCCCCAATTCTCTCTCACAATTAGACCCGGAATGGTCAAATTCAGCTGCAAAGTTAATCAACCATAAATTCATGGGTTGCGGCCATCTATTTAGAGTCTTAACTAAGGTATTGGTCGAAGTGAGAGAATCACCATCATGGCGATGCGCCAGTAGGAAGAAAGGGGAGTTTTTCCGGACACCTAACTTTTGTAATTCCCAGGCAATTCCCATCATTTCCCCGGTTTGTTCATGGCTTTTGTGAACAGTGGCAATTAAGGTGGGAATATCTGACCTTAAATAAGCGGATATTTCCTCAGCGACAAGTTCGGGGCGATCGGGTTTGTGGTAAGCTAAGTTATACACTACCATCAACCCACCTAATAAAGACATGAAACCGATAAAAGCGATCGCATATCGTCGCCATTGAGATTTTCCGGGAAACTCCCAACTTTTAGCTAACCCGGCGGCCAGGATTAGTAACACGACGGGAAAATAAATAAACTGATATCGGGCTGCTAGGGTTAAATCCAAACCAATAGCCCAAGCCATGCCGACAAATATAGCCATAATCACCAAAGTAAAGCCTAGCCATAACTTCAGTGATTCTTTGTGGTGATCGCTTGTCAACTTCCAACCATCAAATAATAATTTGATTAATACCCCTAAAACCAGCAAAGCCACGGCACTAGAAACTATAATCATGGGCAAAGGTTGCTTTTCGACGGGTAACATAATCACCATAGTAATCACCCAAGCGATTAGCCGAAAAATGGGCTCAATAAAATGATTGCGACTCGGTAAAGTCCAAGCAATTAACTGGCTATCTCCGGTGGAAATTTTCAGAAAAATTGGCAACCACACCAAGCTACCGATAGCTGTACCTAATGAGATCGCATAAAACCCTTTCCAGAGTTTCAGCTTGGGAAACCGTAGAGGATAGTAGCGGATATCCTGAATCCAAAATGCCAAAACTATTAACCCTTGGGCTATCAGGAGGAAGATAAAAAAGAAATGGACGGCCATTCCTAGGCTATTAACTATGACAGTCACCAAAACCAGCCAGACCGGGAGAGAGATTTGTGCTTTGAGGCGTTCAATAGCGACCGTGAGACAGGCGAAAGATGCGATCGCCAAGAACATTGCCAAAGTGTAGTGTCGTGCTTCCTGGGCTAAATATACCCCAAATGGTGAAACGGCCATCAACGCCGCCGCCAGATGTCCAACGAGTACAGATCTAAAACATAGCCACCCCAAGCCAAATATAGCGGGAACTGTAGCGACCCCAAATAGAACACTAAGGGATCTGGCTATATAAATTGAGACTAAATCCCCCGGAGTTCCCCACCAGTGAACCCACAGATGGGTCAACCAAAAGTAAATGGGGGGATGGTTACTTTCTGTAAATAGCCTTTCGGAAACGGAAGCGATCGCCATATTATCGCCCAAGTGTAGGGGAAACAGCAGTAATTCTGGAGCGATCGCTGTATCCAAGGGGACCCTATGGAAACCATGACCCAGGCTAAAGGCTAGGGTGGCGAATTCATCACTCCAGATTGGTTTAGCTTCTAAGTTGATCAGACGCAAAATTAAGGCGATCGCGCACCAGACCAGTAGTAAAACCAAATTAATGCGATCGTGCTTAACCCAACTTTCCCAGAGGTGAACCCGCTTTCCCATATTCCCCGCCATATTTGAGGCTACCAGAGTAGTATTCTGCCACAGTCCAGGAAACGGGACAAAAAAAAAGAGAGAACTGCCTGAGCAACTCTCTCTACCATCAGGGTGCATCTACATAACACAATATAGCCTTTTTGCTATGAGGGGTCAAGCCCCCTATTGTAAAGATTTGGTAAAGGAAACTCTCAGAAACCAAAATGGGCACAAAAAAACGCACCGGAATGCTTTTGGCTTCCGGTGAGAACAGTGGGTCATCGAAACTAATCGCCTCAAAGCATGAGAGCAACCCTCTCTGACTGAGGTAGAATGATGATAGATGTTTTGAGTAAAGGAAATGCACCCTGATGAAAAAACACCCTAATGATCGATAAACTTTCGGATAACTTTGGTAGATTTCCTATCCGTCCGAACCCCTGAACTAGGGGAATCAGGTCGGATTTGAGTGGACAACTCACGGACACTACGGACAAGCTCAATTCCTGTTACCGACCAATCAAGGTTTGCGAGTCTGTATTAATTATTACAGGTCGGTTTTGGAGATTTCAAGGGGTCTATTGCAATCACCCGCTTTTTCTGAAAGTGGGATAGCTGTTTTATAGACCATTAACCGGAAAAATCCCCGCCATGCTTGGTTTTGTTCCTGTCCAACTCCCAAAAATCAAGATCCTATTTCTCAGTGGTAGCTAAGTGACTCTGGCTGAAAAATTAATGTCGTACCCCGGTACTGATAGACTGTAAAAAGTCAGGAGCGATCGCCATGATGGGAAATATCGATTTCAACACACCAAAGTTAATCCAGTCTTACTGAAAACTGAATAGTTTCACCCAGATTTTATCATCGTCAGCAGCGAACCAATTGAGATGGATACTAAAACAAGACGGCAACCGACCCATAATTTAGTGAGGCGACAAGCCACACCAAAAGAACGAGAGTTAATCCATCTGCTGGCTAACCTCGGATGTTCCCAAGCTAAATATGGTCTTAAACACGCTACCAGTAAAGGGGTTATTTCACCGGAAGAAAGACTACGTTTAGCAGAATGGCACTTTCTGAGACTCCAGCAAATCAGAAGGATAGAAAGAAGTTTAGCTCCCGTGGCTACCCTGAAACGGGTTTATTTTAAAACCAACCTGGGTCCGCGCGACCTCAAATCTTTAAAACTGGTTTGGGTCGAGGACGACAAAACAAGGGTTAAGCGAGTCCCCCCGGAGTTAGACGAAATCCTGAGTGATGCTTTAGACAAGGGAGACACTCTCAAACAGATATTTTATATCGTGGAGAACAAAGCCCGGTTATTTGCTTCAACTCCTGATGGGGGTAAAATCCCTCTGTGGGTCAAAGAATGGGAAGATTCAGGCTATGAGGTAAATTTCTTTCCTCCCTCGTTTGCTAAGTGGGCAAATATTGTCGATCTTTCTTAATCCGTGAAAACTTGGCTTAACATTCCTCATTATTGAGGAATGTGCCACACCCCAATCAGGGGAGTCTCAATTCTATCTATTTGACCTCCCTCCCTCTCAGATGCGATCGCCAAGAGAACAAACTATTCTGTATAATTGACACTTACAATTTTACTCCCCATTCTCCTGCTTAATCGCAGATGTAACCGCCTCCACGGAGAACATTCACCAAACAACCTCCTGTCATTTCTCTGGAGGAGAAAAGGCTCCCCATGGTAGCTGTTAGTAGTTAATCCGTTAAATTACTGACACTGACGAACACTCAATCATGAAGTTAAGTAAACCCATTGTGAAATCGTAGGAATTGCTTTATACTGAGTTTATCAGTGCGGCGACAAGCAAATTTACTCAAAAGCTCAAGGCTGCTATTCAGGTCATCTTAGCTCATCAACCATGGCATTAGTCATCCCTGATTCAATCCCATCGAAAGCCAGCAAAGGAGAAAAAATGCTGTTCCGCTTGTTGCGGGATGAACTACCTGACGACTTCTTTGTTTACTATGAACCCATTACCAGCGGATTTTACCCCGATTTTATGATCCTTAGTCCCAGCTTCGGTTTACTGATACTAGAAGTTAAGGGGTGGTCAGTTAAACAAATCCACAAAGCAGATAGTTTTTTCTTTCATATTGAACAAGACGGTCAATTAGAGCATTGTCAGTCTCCTATGAGACAAGCGAAAGGCTACCTAGATGCTCTGCTTTCCAAACTTAAAGGCTATTCTATCCTGTGCCAAGATGATGGAGATTATCAAGGTAAGTTGGTATGTCCTATCGGTGTCGGTGCAGTGATGACTAATATCACAGAAGCACAGGCGCGGGAAAATCATATTTATGCCTTACTAGAAAAGCCACAGGTCTGCTACAAAGATGAACTGATGACATGGCAAGAAATCGGAGAAAGGGCGCTGATTAAACGCCTGGAAGCCATGTTTACCGTCCGATTTAAATTTGCAGATTTAGAAGATGACCAAATTAATACTATTCGAGGGGTAATTCACCCAGAAGCTCAGGTTAGACAAGAACCAGCTAAACCTAGCAGTGTCCCGGAAGGTAAACTGGTTAAGCCGGATGCTATTATTCTGACAACTCTCGATTATCGCCAGGAACAATTGGCACGTTCTTTAAATTCCGGTCATCGACTATTTTCGGGAGTCGCAGGTAGTGGCAAAACTTTGATTCTTCTCAGTCGCGCTAAAATTTTAGCGGGAGGTTGGACAGATACGAAAGTCCTAATTCTCTGCTATAATGTTGCTTTGGCATCTTATTTGCGATCGCTCATCAAAGAAGACTATAACCTTTTATATCACCGACGCATTGAAGTTATGCACTTCCATGCTTGGGCAAAATCCGTCCTCAGAGGTCTACCCAATCCTAACCATTTTAAAGACGACGATATATACGACTATGAAATGGGTACTAGGCTGTTAAATGCACTGCAAAAAATTCCCAGCGATGACAGGTGGGATGCCATCTTAATAGATGAAGGTCATACTTTCCATCCTAAGTGGTTTGAATGCTGTACGGCGGCTCTCAAAGACCCAGAAGATGGCGATTTAGTAATTGTATCCGACCGTTCCCAGAGTATTTATCGCCGACATAAGTTTACCTGGAAATCTGTGGGAGTGAAAGCAAAGGGGAGGATGCGAAAACTTACCCAAAACTACCGGAATACTGAGGAAATATTACAGTTAGCATGGGCTATGGTTTGTGATCTATCTTCAGCAGAAGATGATGAACTGGAAGATGAGACATTTCCTGTGGTAGAACCCTTGGCAGCAGTTAGACATGGTAAGATACCACAGCTTCATATCAAACCAAACCGTATGGATGAAATTAATGGTGTAATTGACACTATTAAGAAGTTAGTAAATGAGGGATATAAACCTCATGAGATTGCTGTGATTTACCGCTATAAGGGAAAAAATGAGAGTCAATCTTTTGAGCATCTAATTAAAACCCTAGACCATATCGGAATGGGAGTTTTTTGGGTGAATGATAATAAACATGACCACAAAATTAACTACTGTTCTAGTCATCCTGGTGTCAGGGTGGTTACTGGTAAATCAGCTTTGGGTTTAGAGTTCAAAGCTGTAATTATCCCGTGGGTGCAGCAGTTTGGTGTGGGTGAAAAAGCAAAGGCTCGCCGGGAATTTTATGTGGCAATGACCCGCGCTCAGGATGTGTTATATCTATTTGGATCAGGTTATTTTGATTTCCTGAGAGAGTTGAAGATGTGCGATCGCTTAGTGGTAGCTTAGTCCCCTTCCTATGCCCTAACTATAATCATCTAAAATTGAGGAATTGATTATGAGTGACTCACAAGATACCGAAAGAATTAGCAAATTGGCTAATAAAAATGCTTGGGCTACGGGATTATTGACCTTTTTCTTTCTACCGATTGGCTATATTTATACCGGACGTTATAAAGCCTTATTTAAAGGATTTGGAATAGTTATTTTGATAACGTTTTTGGGATTGATGATAGATTCATCTTTGGAAGATGATGATGAATTTTTTGACTTAGTGGCAGGTATATATGTTGTGGTTGCTACTATTGAAAATGTCCGGGCTGTTAATCAAGCTAAGAAACTAAATAGCGGTTTAAACCAGAATAATTCAGCCAATCTTCCCTCAGCAAATAATGTTGAACTGAAGCTGCTCAAACTTATGAAAAGAAACAGAGAAGTCACCCTAGCTGATTGTGTAATAGAAACCGGTTTAAGCAGTCAACAAGTTAGGTAAACGTTAGAAGAAATGATGATACAGCAGTTAATTACCATGGATAATCGTGAGAGTGATGGGTCAATTGTTTATCGTTTAATTTAGTGGTGAGGGCTTGCTAAATCTCTTGTAGGTTGGGTGAAACGCAGTGAAACCCAACCAAGTTGCCAAATCTCTTGTAGGTTGGGTGAAACGCAGTGAAACCCAACCAAGTTGCCAAATCTCTTGTAGGTTGGGTGAAACGCAGTGAAACCCAACCAAGATGTTGGGTTGCTAAATATCTTGTAGGTTGGGTGAAACGCAGTGAAACCCAACCAAGTTGCTAAATATCTTGTAGGTTGGGTGAAACGCAGTGAAACCCAACCAAGATGTTGGGTTTCGTACCCAACATCTCCAATTAACTTAAACCCTTATCATTATTGCGATAGGAGGAAATTAACTAACCCGTTAGTCGTACTGTTACATTCAAAATGCACTCCATTCAGTCTTAGCACACGGGACAATTAGCGCATATCCCTCAGCAACAAAACTTAATTATTGACGGGTTAATCAATAAGCACAACTTAATCAATCTGTCAAATGCCTACTATCTCCCCCTAACCAAACACCGATAGGGTACTTCCCTAGCGATACCCGTCAACAGCAAGCCTAGCGGTTCCTAGCGTCACTGTTGACTGCTATCGCAACGGTCAGTTCCCCTAATATGTCTGTTTCGGTTAGGGGGAGGATATGGCTCAAAAACAACCCATAGGGGAACCCACTAGGTTATCAATGTACAACGATACCCCTATCAATGTACAAAGATATCAGACCGCCTACCTGGTTCCCTGTGGGAGTCAGATTATTGGTGAAATCTTGAGGAGCCTACTCGCTACCAACAAAATGCGATCGCATAATCTAAACTATCTCCTACCGGAACCAACCCGATACCCTCAAACAACTTTTCAACTGGTAACTTGTTTCGTCATCTCTCGCTGATACCTACATAATCCTAGGGAATTGCCTTACCAGCGACATCGGTTATCCACATAATCCTAGGGAATTGCCTTACCAGCGACATCGGTTATCCACATAATCCTAGAGAATTGATTCCCCATCGAAACCGATACCTACATACCGCTAGACAAGTCTCCAATTTATAGGGGTACTGAGTTCCGCACGGGATGATTACCCCTAATAGACGGGTTAAGGTTTTGGCTTAGGGTGTTTATTGTGGGTAAATTAGAGGCAAGCATTCATATAAATTTTCAACAGACTGTTGCAACAGACTGTTGCAGCAGACTGTTAGCCAAAAAATACACGCACCCCCTACAGTCAGAAACCATAGGGGGCCATTTAAGTTATTGGGGTAGGGGTTAGCTGTTAGGTGTTAGGGCTTACTCATTCTGCACTTAGCAATCATAGCGTTAGCTACGTCTATTAACTTGTCTACAGTAACTTGGTCAGATTTTCCAACGTAGATGTGATGATTGACGCTACCATCCCACCCTTTGAGGTTCCAGTAGGTAAAACCATTAATTGAGACTTTTTTGCACAACGTAAATCGTTTACCATTAACCTCCACTGAAAAGGATTTATGGGTTTCTAGGTATTTAAACCATTCTAAAGAACCTACTTCGATACAGATATTACCATGACCTACCAGAAACCCTTTGTAAGACCCTGTTAGTGTGACTACCGGGAGTAGCTTAGGCATGAAAATCACCTCCCAGTAGGATATCGCTGTTATAACCATTAAGGTTGCATTCAGGTGATATTATACCTGAATCAAATCGAGTAATAATTGGATACTGAGATTCTACCCATTTCTCGTGTACTGCCAGAAAGTCAATAGCGTAATTATGAGCAATTTCTGCTATCGTGATTCTATCCTCACGAGTTGCTGTTAAATTATTGCCAGCTAATCTGACAAAAATCTCCCTAGCCATTTCTGCAATAACCATCATTTTTTCTTGTTCAAACTCATTCATGGCTTTATTTCCTATTGATTAATTGAACTTGTGATCATCATTATCGGGGTGATTTTGATTATTGTTGTGTTCTGTAATTTTTGCATTAAGCAATGCTTCAATGCCTTTGATTAACTCGATTTCCGCGTTTAAAAAATGCCTGTGGATTTGAATAAATTCGACAATTTCATCAAATTGTTCAGGCGTGATAGCAAGTTCTACTAAGTCAAGCAATCCTACAACGTTAGAGTTTAATCGATTACTCATGTAGCTATATTCTACTACGTTTAATCCGGGCGTACTTGATTTGATTGACATGGTTTTATCCTTTGATAGTGGTTAAGTTGTGATAGTTTAACCTCATTTCGGACGGGTTTAAATTATTCGATTTTGGTTAGTAAATGCTGAATATAATTAAGCTGTTTGAGCGATAATTGTTTTTTCGCTTCTGCTAAGGATAACTCAACCTCGCAATCATCTAGTATTGAAATTAACGTTTCCTTAGCGTCTTCTTTATTAGCGTTGTAGACTGKACTATCTACCATTTATTTAAATGTTTTAAACCGTGCCTGTATAATGGCATTTGTGTTGGTTTT